>CAVIFH010000158.1:0-5129 GCA_963641615.1 bacterium
GTGAATGCTCTTGCCTCATTATGCGGTATTGCCCTGAATCATTTGCCCGCACCACTTTTGCTTCTGCCCACAAAAGCATACCGGCCGAGAGGGAGAACCCCTCCCGGCCGGCAGTGCAGGGACGATCTCTGTATTTCTTACAGCAGGTCGGGGCGATCGCCCAGATAGCTGTCAGAGTACAGGGTATGATTCTTAAAGATATCGCAGGACTTAATGGTCTCCATCAGGCGCAGGTCGCAGGGGTTCACAATTGCGGAGGTGAGGCCCTGCATCATAGCCATGGCAACCAGTGCGGAGTCCATAATCGGGCGGACCTTCTTCGGCGCACCGTTGGAGTTGTTGGACAGACCGCCGGTGGACTTCAGGCCTTCGTCGGCGAACAGCTTGATGGCATTCAGCACATCCATCTGCTTATCCTGCATGCCCTTGACAACCAGGAACAGCGGGTCAAACCACAGGTCGGTTGCTTCCATACCATGGGACAGGCCGCGCTCCAGCATGTTGCGGCAGTGCATCATGCGCTCTTCGTTGTCCTTGGCAATGCCGTCAGCAGAGCAGAGGGCAATACAGATGGCGTCATTTGCAGCAGCCAGATCAATGTTGGAGATACGGGATCCGGCATCTGCGGAGTTAACGATAGGCTTGCCGTTTGTGCGGTTGTACACCTTAATACCGGCTTCAATAGCTTTCTTATTGGCTGTATCCAAAGCCAGAGGCACATTGTTGAAGTTCTCCTGCAGGAGCTTGACTGCCCACATCATGCGCTCAGGGCCATCCTTCTCGGCAGGTCCGATATTGACATCCAAGTAGGTAGCGCCGGCGGCAATCTGCTCTGCGGCACGCTTCAGGATCGGAGCGGGGTCACGCTCGTCCATAGCGCGGCGAATTGCGGGAGAAATGCAGTGGATTCTCTCACCGATGGTGACAAAGGTGGAGGACTCGGGGTTGTATCCGCCGTAGTGGACGCCCATATCGACGACTTCAATGGCGGGCACCTTCGTAGCCAGCAGCTCTTCAAAGGAGAGCTCCTTGACCTCTTCCTTCGGAGCGGCGGCAGCCTTCGCGGCGGCTTCTGCGGCAGCAGCCTTCGCGGCAGCCTCATACTCCTTGTCCTTCATGTACTTAGGCAGCTGAACTGCTTCCGTGGGGCCGACGACAACATTCCAGCCCGGCAGCTTCTCAGCAATCTCGCCCTTCATAACAGCAACCTTGCCGGGGATGATCAGAGTACGATTCTTGATCTTATTCTCAATATCCAGTGTCTCGAAAGTCTTCTTGATGGAGGTGGAGGAGAACTTGCCTGCTGCCCACGCCGTCAGAACGGACATACCGGAAGCATCGGAAATAATCAGGTTGATCGGTTCATTGGAGCGCTCCAGCTCGCCGGATACCAGGAAGTAAGTCAAAGCGAAATCGACGGTCAGCGCGCAGGGGCTGTTCTCATCAGCACCGTTGAGAGGATAAATCTTGGACTCCACCTTCATGGGCTTCTGCGGGTCAGTGTAGATGTTCTGACGCAGGCCATACAGCGGAAGGGCTGCGGTGTAATCCATCTGCTCCATTACGATAATGGAGGCATAGCGCTCGGTAAACATTGCGGCATAGGCAATCTGCAGCTGCTTGTTGCCCTTGGCAATCTTTGCAACATTGACGATGGAGGGATAACCAAAGCTGCGGTCACCGTCGACCAGCGCGGTGCGGCGAACCTGCACGGCATTGGCCAGAGTCTGCTTTGCGTTCTCACCGGTCACATCCAGTACCAGATTCTTGTTGCCTGCGCCCTCCAGCTTCTTCACCAGATCATACAGGTCGGAAATATTGGCGGCGGAAACGCCCAGTGTGACGCCGGCTGCCGTGGCAGCGGCATTCATTGCCTCCCAGTTATCAGGGGTAGCACCATTCAGGATGGGCTTGCCTGCCTTGCAGACATCCAGCGCAGCCTTCGCAACGTCGACATCCTTGATATCCAGAATCAGCGCCCGGTTGGTACCCTGTGCCTTTTTGATAAGCTCAACAACGGCATCTGCGTCGCCGCCGTGGCTCTTCACATAAACGAACTCAACATACATCCGCTCGCCGATACGTTCATAATCTACCTTTGCCATATCTGCAAGCTTTGCATCTACTGCCTCACCGCTCATCTTGGTGCACACAGGAACTGCAAACAGGTTCTTGCTGACCAAGGTCTTCTCATGACGGAACAGGACAGTCTCGCCGCCCAGCTTCAGATCATTGCCGACGGTAATGGTCTTCATGGGAGGCGCAGTCTGCTCGTTGAGCATTGCCTTTGCATCATCGGAAAAATACGGGCACTTGTCAATAGGCACCGCGCCCTGTGCCACCTTCATGCAGAACGCCATGCAGGTGGGGCTGCCGCACTCCTTGCAGTTTTTCTTCGGAGACAGCTTAAAAATATCAAGACCCTTTAAAGCCATAGTATGTTACTCTCCTTCCAATCAGACAAGCTCGGTAATGAACTGCTTAATGGCCGCAACCGCAGCAGGATGACGCATAATTACAGCATCAGCACCGCCGGTCAGGTTTGCGGCAGCAGTGGCAACTTCCATACCAACGCCGCGGTCTTCCTGATTGCCCCATGCGGGCTCATCCTCTTCGGAAGCAGTGGATTCCTTCACGCTCCAGGCGTCGGGAGACACAGGAGCCATGATGGGCATCTGCAGATCAGCGTCAGACTGTGCCAGAGCAGCCAGACGGACACGATCCAAGGTAGATGCAACATACTCATAACCATAACCGACTGCAGCGGTTCCCACGTTCATAACGATGGAGCCTGCGGGCACGGTCAGACCCTTCAGCATAATATTCAGCTGCTTTGCGAGGTTGATGTCGTCAGCAGTCTCAGCACCAACCTTCTGGCCGTATGCCAGAGCAACGGATGCACCGACGGTCTTGTAGTCCTCGTTGCGTGCGGAGAGCACCAAAATGTTCTTGCCCTGCAGTGCTTCGGCGACCTTGCTGAAAAGCTCGCCGTCTTTTTCAATGTTCTTGCAGCCCATCACGACGATCGGCATGCTTACCGCGTCGGCAACTGCCTTGGCATCGGCCACGCAGTCGGCTACGGAACGGTTCTTGCCGTTGGGATCGGCAGACTCAAAATGCAGGCACAGGAAATCGGCGCCGGGCATTGTCTCGGCGCGCTTTGCATAGTCGACCATTGTGGAGCATCCGGCATAAAATTCCTTCAGTCCGGGAACGGTCCACTCTCCGGCACAGTCGGAAACTTCGATACCAATCTTGGGTGCATGCTCAATGGGCGCATCGAATGTGTAGAAAGGCAGCACATTCTGGCCGCCGATCACAACTGCCTTGTCGCCGGTGCCCAGTGTAACCGCGTTGATTGCCCCGCGGTATGCCACCTTCTTGGGTGTAAAAGCCATTGTAATGTTTCCCCCTTGTTTTTACTTACAACATACATAAAATTTATTCACGGAAACCGTTTCTGCAAATGCCGTTGCCTCAGCACTCTCGCAGGAACGATTTTCCGATGCCTCAAAACACAGTGAGGCACCGGAAAATCGCGCCTTCCGGAGCGTCCGAAACAGGCGGCGCAAAAAGCTTCCGAAGAATACACAGTTAAAAGCCCAGCTTTTTCAGTATCTCATTTAAGGCTGTCTTCATTACGTCCGTTTCTGGCAGGTGTGCCGAAGGCTCACCATTGCAGTCGCAGCGGTATACCGCATCATCCTGGGGCAAAACGCCGAAAAGCTTCAGCCCGCTGCGCTCAATCTCGAATTTTACTCCCTCATCCAGTACACCATCCGGCGCACGGTTGACAATGAGGCCCATCTGGCCGGGGTTTAAATCCATTTCATTGATCATCCCGGCAATCCTGCTTACAGCCTGGATGCCGCGGCGGGAGCAGTCGGAAATCAAAAGCATTGTGTCTACATGCGGAAGCGTGCCCCGTGCAACATGCTCCAGACCTGCTTCATTATCCATGACGATGTAGGCATAGTTCTTGGCGTACTTATCCACCTGGGCCTTCAGTACACCGTTTACATAGCAATAGCAGCCTTTCCCCTGGGTACGTCCCATGACGAGCATATCGAAATCGTCATCCTCAATCAAGGCATCGCTGAACTTCATCTCGGCATAGTCGGCCTTCGTCATTCCTTTGGGAATGGTGCCCTTCAGCTCTGCCTGAGCCATCTCCTCGCGGATCTGCCCCAATGTCACATCCGCCTCGACGCCGAGGACTTCATTTAAATTAGAATTGGCATCCGCATCCACAACCAGTACAGGCCCATTGTGCTTCTTGCACAGGTAATCGATAATCATGCCGCAGGTCGTGGTTTTCCCTACGCCGCCCTTTCCGGCAACCGCGATGGTATGAGGTGCTGCCATAAACCATATGCTCCTTTGCGCAAATCTCTGCAATCAGCAGGAAAAGGGCGCAATGCCCCCCACCGATGCGATGATATCCTAGCATATTTCAGGCGATAATTCAACCTTTTTTTCGGGAAGAAGCGCCGATATCATATGCACAATCTGCATGTTTCTCATTAAAATTGTCTATATGCCTTCATTTACCAGCCGACGGCAATCGCGTACAGCCCCGCTGTTTCCAGACGCCCCTCAATCACATCGCCCAGATTGCAGGAAATCAGCTCCCAGTTGTCCGCATCCTCTGCCTTGAAAAAGAGTCCGATGGCCCGGTTGGCCGTTGACCACACCTTCAGGCTGATGTCGTATACTTCTTCTGCTCCCGCAACGTGCCCGCAGTGCATCAGCGTAAGCCGCCCCGAGACGAACTTAACATCCTCCGGAATCACATCGACGCTGCTTTCTACGGCAGCGTTAAGCTCCTCCGTTGTCGGCAGCTGGTCAAAGGAGGCATCTTCAAACACCGTTCCGTCGGTTGACATCAGGACTCTCACGAGGGAGTCCGCACATGCGGCAGTGCACAGTGACACCGCAAGCATTATCGCAAAAGCCAAAATCAGAATTTTCCTCATTGTGTTACCCCTCCGAAAGATTTTACAGGCAGGAAAGCGTTTCCCAGCACCATTCATTTTCATTATAGAAGCGATTTGACTTTTTGTCAAGAATGTGTAATTTTTTAATATGTAGATTTGCTATTTTTGATCCAATTGACAAAATATATGCCG
>CAVIFH010000159.1:0-5120 GCA_963641615.1 bacterium
CTACAACGGAGTGCGTATTTTGGGGTTGGGCGGCTGCCGGCGGTATCACCCGGGTGAGTATCAGTATACCGAGAGGCAGATGCGCCGCCGCATTCAAAAGCTTCATTTTGCGCTCTGGCGCAGCAAGGGGGTGGATATCGTTGTGACTCATGCCCCGCCGGAGGGCCTCGGGGACGGGGACGACCCTGCGCACCGGGGCTTCGCGGCCCTGCGGGACATGCTGGATAAATATCAGCCGAGCTATCTGGTGCATGGGCACGTCCATTTGCGCTATGATAATTCCCTTTCCCGGGTGCGCGACTATAACGGAACCACGCTGATCAATGCTTTCGAGCGTTACGTGCTGGAGATACCGGACCGCGAAGTCCCGCTGCAGGAGCGAAACTGCCTGTGCTGGAAGACAAAGCATCGGGAGATCGAAACAGACTGGGACAGGCTGATGCACCCGTCCGCATCGCTGACCATTCGGTAATGTGGCGGCGTCTCCCAAGGAAAAGAGGAAAAGAAAAATATGTTTACCGGCTTTACCCCCGAGACAGTTGATTTTCTCTGGGGAATACGTATGAATAACAACCGGGAGTGGTTTTCGGAGCACAAAAAACAGTATGTGGATACGCTCTACCAGCCGATGAAGGATCTGGGGCAGGATCTCTTCCAGCCCTTTCTGAAGCGGACGGGGGACATCCTGAAGGTCAGCCGCATCTATCGGGATGCCAGACTCCACCACCCGGAGCCCTATAAGGAGAGCCTGTGGATCTGCATCCGGAAGGATGTGGAGTGGTGGGCGGAAAATCCCTGCCTGTTTTTTGAGATTCGCCCGGAGGGCGTGAGCTACGGCTTTTCCGTCTGGAAGCCAAAATCCGGCGCCATGGAGACGTTCCGGCAGCGTCTGGCCGCAAATCCCCGGGAGTTCCCGGATATATTGAAGCGGGTGGAAAAGGACGTGGGCATGCATCTCACAGCCGAGTGCTACAAGCGGCCGAAGGATGCTCCGGTCCCGGAGCTGGCACCCTACTTCGCATGGAAGGAAGATATAAGCCTGATCATTTCGGAGCCGGTGGGCGAAACCATGTTTGGCCCGGAGCTCGGCCGACGTGCCGGTGTTTTCCTGGAAAAGCTGATTCCGCTGTACGATTATTTTAATCTGATTACCCTCGGAAGCACACAGCAGTAAAAGCCTTCTTTTATCAACTGCCGTCGGTATCCGGCGGCTCTGAGGATGCCTGAAGTTATGAACGGGAGGAAAAGCACAATGAAAAAGAACACGATTTTTAAAGGCATGGCCACCGCAATGGCAACACCTATGACCGAGACCGGTGTGGATTACGAAGCACTGGGCCGCCTGATCGACTTCCAGCTGGCAGGCGGGATCAACGCGCTGGTTGCCGTCGGCACGACAGGCGAGAGCGCCACACTCACCCCTCAGGAGCGCAATGAGGTTGTGCGTTATACGGTTGAGCGGGTAAACGGACGTGTGCCGGTGATTGCCGGAACGGGAACGAACAATACCTTGCACGCAATCGAATTCAGCAAAACCGCCTGTGCCATTGGCGCGGACGCCCTGCTGATCGTCACCCCCTATTATAATTATAACAAGTCTCTCGACAGCGGCCTGCTTGCCCATTACCGGGCCATTGCGGACTGCGTGGATAAGCCGATTATTCTCTATAATGTTCCGTCCCGCACCGGCTGCAACCTGCTCCCGGCTGCCATTGAGAAGCTGGCGGAGCACCCCAATATTGCCGCCGTAAAGGAAGCCAGCGGCAATATGAGCCAGGTGGTGGAGCTGTTTGCCCGCTGCGGCGACAAGGTGGACGTCTACTCCGGAGAGGATGCCCTGACGGTTCCGATGCTCTCTATGGGCGGCATGGGAACCATCAGCGTGCTGAGCAATGTCATTCCCAAGGAGGCAGTGGCCATGACAGATGCGTATTTTGCAGGCGACACGGTTGCGGCAGCACGGATGCAGTGCAGATTCCTGCCGTTGATTCATGACCTGTTCTGCGAGGTGAACCCGATCCCTGTGAAGGCAGCCATCAGCGCCATGGGCTTTGGCAAGGAGAACATTCGTCTCCCGTTGGTGCCCATGCAGGAAGAAAATCGTCAGCGGATGCTGATGCATATGCGTGAGTTGGGAGTGAAGGTATGAGAGCGGTTCTTTGCGGCGCCAACGGCGCAATGGGAAAGCTGATTTCCGGAATTCTTGGAGATGAGGTTGTCGGCAAGGTCAGCCTGGACGGCATCGGCGGGGTGCCTAAAAGCTTCGCGGAGCTGGGGACAGTGGATGCGGACGTCGTCATTGACTTCTCCCACCACAGTGCGGTACGGGACGTTTTAAGCTATGCGAAAAAAATCGGCGCGGCGGTTGTAATCGGCACCACCGGCCATGACGCTGAGGAAAAACGGCTGATTTCAGATGCCGCTGAGGAAATCCCCGTCTTCTATTCCGGAAATATGAGCATCGGAATCGCTCTGCTGTGTGAGCTGACCCGCATGACCGTGGCACAGTTTCCGGATGCGGATGTGGAGATTGTGGAGGTGCATCACAATCGCAAGGTGGATGCTCCCAGCGGCACGGCCAGAATGCTTTTTGATGCCGTAAAGTCAGTACGCCCTGATGCGGTGGAGCATGACGGGCGCAGCGGGGAATGCAAGCGGACCAAGGAAGAGGTGGGCATTTCCTCACTGCGTATGGGGGGCATCGTCGGTGTGCATGAAGTGCATGTGTGCACCCAGAGTCAGGAAATTACCCTGCGTCATGAAGTATACAATCGCTCCATGCTGGCGGAGGGCGGCGTGCAGGCGGCGCGCTTTATGATTGGAAAACCCAAGGGAATGTACACGATGACCGACCTGCTGAAGGGATGATACGATGAAGGTTTACCATATGAACGGCGCCGGAAATGACTTTATGGTGATTGACGGCAGGGGAGTTCAGGCAGATTATGCCGCTATGGCGAAGGAGCTCTGTGCCCTGCGGGGGGCGGACGGCTTCATGGCGGTGGACTTCAGCAGCGCGGCGGACTTCCGGCTTCACTTTTACAATTCCGATGGCTCTCGCGGAGAAATGTGTGGCAATGGAGCCCGGTGCATTTGCGCCTTTGCGGAAATGCTCGGGATCGCGAAGGACCATATGACAGTCCAAACGGATGCAGGGCTTGTGCCCGGGTGGCATCTGGAGGGAAACAGGTACCGTATTCAGCTGAATACGCCCACAGTCGCGGACCTTGGCAGGCTGGAGAACACCGCCTATATAGAGCTTGGCAATCCGGGGCTTCCCCATGCTGTGCGGGAGTATGCGGGGGATGTGTGGGCGGATGCGCAGAAGCTGCGGCCGGAAATGGAAGCGCTGCGTCATCATCCGTCCTTTCCAAAGGGCGCGAATGTCAACTATTATTCCCGCATCTCCGATACCGAGGTAAAGGTGCTTACCTTTGAACGCGGGGTGGAGGATTTTACCCTTGCCTGCGGAACCGGCTGCGGCAGCGTGGCAACGGCGCTGTGGCTGCAGGGGCGCCTGCCGGGCGGCTGCCTGACGCTGCAGAACCGCGGCGGTATGCTGCGTGTGCGGGTGGAGGGAGAGCGCGGCAAGGTCACCGCGCTTTTCCTGGAGGGCCCAACCGAAATTACGGAAATTCTGGAGTGGAACTGATTCCTGACAAAAAAATACAGGGCGGCACCGCACAGTGGGGCTGACGTATTTGCCTCGCCATGCGGTGCCGCTTTTTCTTTCTTGACTATTTTAACAAAAATAATTGCCAATGCATATAAACCATTTGTTGATTGTTGCATTCTTGCTTTTTATATGATAGGATAAGTGTATTGGAAAAAAGTGGAAGACTGCAGAAATGGCCATCCGAGTGAATACGGGCTCATTTCTGCTTGCAGGATATGCCGAAGGGGGAGAAAGTTATGCAGAAACGTGGGAAATCATTTCTTTTGTTCATATTGGTGCTTATTTTCCTCCTGACGGGATGCTCTTCTAAAGTGAAGACGGAAAAAATCAATACGAAGGATTATTCGCGGGAGATTCTGCTGGAATATGAGGGCAGTGATTCGGAAGTGATTCATGCGGATAAATCCACAGAAAGCGCACTCTCCGGAAGCAAGCTGAAAAGCGATGATACGCTTCATGTGGGCAGTGAGCCGCTTACGCTGAATGCCGACGGAAATAAGGAAATTCACGCGGAGCCGGATTCTGAGTTCCGGATGGAAGCCTCCGGAAGCCCGGAGAGCGGAAAGACAAGAATTCATCTGAATTCCGGCGGCCTGCTCATTAACTTGGAGGAGGCACTTGGGGAAGGGGAGCTTTTCCAGGTCCAGACAGAGGAATCGATTGTGTCCCTGAACAAGGGCATTGTCCGGGTGAGCGTAGACGGAAAGCTTACCCAGATAGAGGTATTCGAGGGAGACGCGCAGGCACAGATTCTGGAATCCGGAGAAACAGCCTCTGCGCAAAGCGGCAGCGTCATCATGATTTTCGAGAACGGGAAATCCACCAGCTTTGCAAGCTTTGCCGAGGAGGATCTGCAGGCCGACGGGTCAAAGCAGATTTCTTATGAGAACCTTCCGGACACAGTGCTGGAAGAGCTTCTGTCCTGCGCGAAGGAAGGACATGTGCTTTCGATTCCTGAGCAAACTCTTGAAAATCTTTTGCTGACGGGGCATGACTTCGCTGAGACAGACAGAAGTGAACCCTCCTGTACCGCAGAAGGCGCAGTCACGATGCAGTGCACCCTGTGCGGTGAGACAAAAGAGGAAACCTTGCCCGCCCTTGAACACACGCCGGAGGAAATCCCGGGTGAGGAGCCAACCTGCGAGAAGGAAGGCATGACCGCAGGGGAAAAGTGCACGGTGTGCGGCGAAATTCTGACTGAGCAGCAGGTGATTCCCGCAGCGGGACATACGGAGAAAACGATACCGGGAAGAGAGCCCACCTGCAGCAGGCGCGGGCTGACGGACGGCATCAGCTGCGCCGTATGCGGAAAGATACTGAAGCTCAGAGAGCCGATTGCAAAGCTGGAGCATACGATAGAAGTCATTCCCGGAAAGGAGCCAACCTGCACAGAGGACGGCTGCAGTGAGTCAGCCCGATGCAGCGTCTGCGGCGAGATCCTGAC
>CAVIFH010000160.1:0-5101 GCA_963641615.1 bacterium
CCAAAATCTCTCGATGAATGCCCTTGCCTCATTATGCGGTATTGCCTAAAAAATTGGGCGGCATTGTTGCCGCCCAAAGCAGGTTATGCGGTATTTCTCTGAGGCAGTGCCGTTTTAAAGGCTGATCTGCCCCATGACGACGCCGTGAGCCGCTCCTGTCGCGGAGGGAGCGTTATTGCAGCTGGCAAAAAGAGCTTCGTTCGCGAGAATCGCGAATGCGACGGCCTCCTTTGCGTCGCTGTTATAGCCCAGCGCCTCCTGAGTCTGCACCAGGCACTCCGGCAGCGCCTCCTGCAGAAAACGCAGCAGGGTTGGGTTCCGGCTTCCGCCGCCGCCCACCACGAGCCGGGCGGGCATCCTGTCAGAGAAGCGACGCAGCCCAAGGGCGATGGATTCCGCGGTGAATCGTGTCGCCGTGGCGAGAATGTCGACGAGGGGATAGTCGCCGAAGGAAAGCAGTTTTTCTACATATTTTTCACCGTAATATTCCCGCCCGGTTGTTTTCGGCGGTTTCCTTGCGAGATATGGGTCGGAAAGCATCCATTTGAGCAGCTCCGGAATGATATGTCCGCCTGCCGCCAGCTTCCCGCCGTTGTCATAGCAGAGCTTTCCGTCGGTCATTTTGGAAACCAGCGCGTCCATTACCATATTGCCCGGCCCTGTGTCAAAGGCGGTCACATCCCCAAGGGTGCACCCGGCGGGCAGAAGAGTGACATTTCCGATGCCGCCGATATTCTGAAGCGCCACATCCTCTGTCTCACTGCGGTACAGCAGAAATTCCGTATAGGGCACCAGGGGGGCTCCCAGCCCGCCCGCTGCCATGTCCCGCACCCGGAAATTGCTGACCACGGGGCAGCGGAAGGCTTCCGCCAAATAGGAGGGGTCACCGATCTGAAGGGTGCCGCGGATGCTCCCCCCGAGGTAAGGGGTTTCCTCCGGAATGTGGTACACGGTCTGGCCGTGGCAGCCGATCAGGTCAACCCGGCTGATGCCGGCCTTTTGCATCAGCGCGCGGACAGCCTGGGCGTACAGCTTCCCCAAATGGGTGCCCAGGAGGCAGATTTCCCGGCTGCCGCCAAAATCTCCCCTGCATACGGACAGAATGCGCTGCCTCGTGTCGGCGTCGAAGGGCAGAAAGTAAAAGTCGAGCTGCTCTGCTTTTGTCTGGGTGCCGAAGCCGCTGATTCTTGTGAGTGCGGCGTCGATTCCGTCGGCGGATGTGCCGCTCATCAGTCCCACAGTCAGGCGGGAAGGCTGCTCCCACAGCCGGATAAACGGGTGTGTCATAGGCATATCTCCTTTTCCTGTTTTCAAGTTTACCCGGCATGGTGCCGGTTGTCAAGGAGGAAGAAAAATGGTTTTATTTGGCGCAGACTGCGCTCACAGGTATGCGGATTTATTCACAGGCCGTGTCGCCCTGCTTACGGGCCCCTCCGGCAAAACGACCTGCGGCAGGTCAACGATTGACGTGCTGAAGGAAATGTGCAATTTAACGCTTCTGCTTGCGCCGGAGCATGGTGTGCGCGGCGACAGAGCGGCGGGAGAGCTTTTTTCCGATGAGACGGATCCCCTCAGCGGCCTGAAAGTCCGAAGCCTCTACACGAAGGATTCCAAGCGCCTTTCAAAAGAAACCCTTGCAATGTTTGATACACTGGTCTACGATATGGCGGACGTTGGCTGCCGCTACTATACATTCATTACGACATTGCGCTACTGCGTCGAGGACTGCGCGGCGGCCGGCAAGCGGCTGGTGGTGCTGGATCGGCCCAATCCCCTGGGAGACAGGCTCAGCGGCGGGGTATTGCAGCCGGGAAACGAGAGCTTCGTCGGCGGTTACACACTGCCGGTGTGCTATGGGCTGACCTGCGGTGAGCTTGCCCGGATGATGAACGGGGAGCTCCGGTGCAATTGCGATCTGCATGTTGTTCCCTGCGAGAATTTAAGCCGCGATATGACCTTCCGTGACTGGGGCTGCCAGTGGGTGCCCCCCAGCGTGGGAATGCCCCGGTTTGAGACGGCGCTTTTGTATCCCGCTGCCTGCCTCATTGAGGGCACAAACCTCTCGGAGGGCAGGGGCACCGACGCCCCCTTTGCGACGATCGGAGCCCCCTTTATTTGCGCGGAGTCCTTCGCCGACGGATTTCAGGCTCTGGCCTGCCCGGGAATCACGGCGGAGCCGGTGCATTTCACACCGACAGCGTCCAAGCATCAGGGAGTGCCCTGCGGCGGGATCCGCATCTGCGTAACAGATGAGCATGCGCTTCCGGATGCCGCAATGGGAGTAAAGCTGCTGGATCTGCTCCGGAGAATGTATCCCCGGGAATTTCATTTCCTCGCGCCGGTTCGGCAGGACGGCAGGCCCTTTATTTCCCTCCTGGCAGGGCATCGGGATTTTGAAGACCCCGACTGGAGCATGGAAAAAATCCTCAGCCGCTATGACGCGCAGTGCCGTGCGTTTCGTATCAGAAAAGCAAATTATGAATGGTATCCGAAAGGGGAATGAATATGGAATTGACGCTCAGACAGATGCTCGGCCAGAGGCTGGAGTATGGGTTCCACGGCACCTCCATGAGCGAGGAGTTTAAAAATCTGATTCGGGAATATAAAATCGGAAACGTGGTTATTTTCAAACGCAATGTGGAAAGTGCGGCACAGCTGCGCCGGCTTTGCGGGGAAATCCGGGAGTTTATTCTGCAGGAAACCGGGATTCCTCCCTTCATCATGATCGATGAGGAGGGGGGCATGGTGTCGCGGCTTCCCAAGGATGCGCTGAATGTCCCCGGAGCGATGGCAATCGCGGCCACCGGAGATCCTGAGAACGCCCGCACCGCCTCAGAAATTACCATCCGCCAGCTGCGGGGGCTGGGCGTGAACTTTAACCTGGCCCCGGTGCTGGATGTAAACAGCAATCCGGATAATCCCGTGATCGGCGTGAGAAGCTACGGAGATAATCAAGACCGGGTCGCCGCATTCGGCTGCGCCTCCGTCGGGCCCTATGTCGGCAGCGGAGTGCATTGCTGCATCAAGCATTTCCCCGGACACGGAGACACCGCAGTGGACAGCCACCTCGGCCTGCCCCGGGTGGATAAGACAGAGGCAGAGCTGGAGGCGCTGGAGCTCATCCCGTTCCGCCGGGCCATCGAAGCGGGAGCTCCTGCTGTGATGATGAGCCATGTGCTTTTCCCGAATATCGAGGCAGAGCCGGTGCCCTGCACCATGTCCCGCTATATGGTCACGGGGCTGCTGCGCAGAAAGCTGGGCTTTGATGGCCTGATCATAACGGACTGCATGGAGATGCTCGCCATTCGTGACCATTACGGCACGCCCCAGGGGGTAGTTGCGTCCATAAAGGCCGGCGTGGACATTTCCGGCATCTCTGCCACCTTCGCTCTGGAGGAGCAGGCCGCGGAGGCGCTGAACCTTGCGGCGGAGCGGGGAGAAATTGATCTGCAGGAGCTGAAGGAATCGGTTGACCGCATTCTGAAATTCAAGCGTCAGCTTTACGAAAAAACAGATGAAGGAAGCTGCAATCGGCCGGAGGACAGGGAAAGGGTTTATCACCTGTGCCGGCAGGCTGTAAGTGACCTGGGGGGTACTCCCTTTACAGCGGATGAGGATACATTTTTCTGCGGCTGCGCTGACTATCGGGTGTCCGGTGTGGCAAATGAGGAGGGGAAATCCGTTACATTCCCGGAGTATATGGCGGAGGCCTTCCATGCAAAGTCCCTTGTCACTGCCAAGGAGCCCACCGATGAGGACATCCTGTCGGCGGTTCAGATGGCGAAGCAGTGCGGTAAAATCGTGCTTGGCACCTGCAATGCGCACCTGTTCCGCAGACAGCTGGCCCTTGCGGAGGCGCTGCGTGCCCTGGGGAAGCCCATGGCCGTGGCGGCCCTGCGGAATCCCTATGATCTGTCGGCACTGCCGGAGGGAATCTGGAAAATTGCGTCCTATGATTATGAGGAGCCGATGCTTTCGGCCCTGCGGGATGTCTTCAGCGGCGGGAAAGCAGCCGGCAGCTGCCCGGTGAAACTGTGAGGTGTGCCTGAATGTTTATTGCCGGTATTGACGGCGGCGGGACCCATACCCGCCTGGAAATCCGAGATGAGAATAATCGCAATGCCCGCCGTACGGAATTTGGCCCCTTTAATCTCAATTCGATCGGGGAAGACGCTTTCCGGCATCTTCTGCGGGAGGTATTCTCCGCATGCGGGGATATGCGCGAATGCGCGGGGCTCTGCATCGGCGGCGCGGGCATATCCAATCCGGCGGTAGGCTCCATTCTCAGAGAAGAGCTTGCAAAGGCGGACTTTCACGGGAAATGGAAGCTGTGCGGTGATCAGGAAATTGCGCTTCGCGGCGCAATGGATGAACCGGGCATTGCGCTCATTGCCGGAACGGGCTCTATTTGCTTCGGCAGAAATCACCGGGGGGAGACGGCCCGCAGCGGCGGCTTTGGTCACCTGATCGATGACGGCGGCAGCGGCTATGCCCTGGGCAGAGATGTCTTTTCTGCCGCGGTCCGCGCGGCGGACGGCAGGGGAGACGATGAGGCAATTTTGAGGGCGGTATGCGCGCACCTCGGCAGCAGCGGGACAGAGGCAATTGTTTCCTTCGTCTATGGCCGGGAGACGGACAAGGCCTCCATCGCCCGCTTTTCTGAAATTGCCCTGACCCTTGCGGAGAAGGAGGATGATGCTGCCCTCCGGATTCTCAGGCGCGGGGCGGAGGAGCTGCATGGTATGGTGTCAGCGGTAAAATTCCGCCTGAAGCTTTCCCACTGCCCAATTGCCCTCATGGGCGGACTGCTGCGTGAAGAGAATATCTACCGCCATATGGTCAAGGAGCGGCTGTCCCCCCTGGGGGATGTGGTTTATCCCGCCCATGATCCGCTCTGGGGCGCGGCGCAGATGGCGTGGGAATTATAGGGGCTATAGGGGCCCGCCGGGGCAGTCCTCCTCTGCCGCGGCGCTTTGCCGTACACGCACTGCGCGGCACTGCTAATTCTTTTAATTTCAACTTTCTGCAAATTATGCTTGACAAAAGTGAACCATCGTGGTATACTATCTCTATAGTTGAATTAAAGTGACACTTTATTCAA
>CAVIFH010000161.1:0-5092 GCA_963641615.1 bacterium
GGCGAAGCGCATCTACCGAGGTCAATTTCTCAACCAAGGCATCATATATGATCCACTCCAACCCAAATCCAAGGATTGCGCCGACCATTCCCAGCGTAAAGCCCTCCACAACAAACGGGAGGCGAATAAAGCTGTTCGTCGCGCCAACCATCTTCATAATTGCGATTTCATCCTTGCGGTCATACATCGCAAGCTTGATTGTATTGGAGATAATCAGCAGAGAAATCACAAGCAGCATGGCAATCAACGCAACAGACACAATATTCAGAACATTCTGAATCGTTGTAAAACCCTCTGCCAGCTCATAAGCCGCATTGGTTTTGGCTACACCCGGAATCTGCTTCAGCTGCTCATCTGTCTGCTCCATCAAAGAGTTGTCTTCCAATGTAACTACATAGCGATGACGCAGATCCTCAGCCTGCACGCCATTAAACGCAGCACTGTTGTCATGGTCGCTGATAAAGTTCTCCAGTGCCTCTTCTCTTGTAACAAACACGGCATTCTCTATATTATCCAGTGCATTAATCTTCGTACCGATGCTTCTGGCATCCGAGTCAGAAAGGGAGCTGTCAATATAGACCAGTATTTCACTTGTCTGATTCAGCTTCTGTACCATCACATCCAGATTGTACGCAATAATAGAGAACGTACCCACAATTAACAGGCAGGCAATCGTAACGCAAACAGCCGCAAAGGACATAAATCCATGCAGGAAAATGCCGCGGAAACCTTCCTTGATCAGATATCCTAAATTGTTAATCTTCATCGTAGTACCCCTCCCCGTCACTGACAATGATGCCATCGTCAATCACAATCACGCGCTTGGAGAACATCTGCACCAGTTCCTTCGCATGCGTAACAACAAGCACTGTCGTACCAAGGTTATTAATCTCCTGGAGCAGCGCCATAATTTCATAGGATCGTGCCGGGTCCAGGTTTCCGGTGGGCTCGTCCGCAATAATCGTGGAGGGGTTATTGACGAGGGCTCTGGCAATTGCCAGACGCTGCTGTTCGCCGCCGGACATTTCCCGCGGCAAGCGCTTTGCCTTGTTCTCGAGTCCAACAAGCTCCAGCACGTAGGGAACGCGGTCACGAATCTCCCGTTCCCTTGCACCGATGACACGCATGGCAAATGCCACGTTGTCATACACGCTCATTTTGGGAATCAGACGGAAATCCTGAAACACGACCCCTGTGGTACGGCGCAGATAGGGAATCTCGCGCTTACGAATGCGTTCAAGGTTATATCCGTTTACATGGACAGTTCCGGAAGTTGGGCGCAGCTCGCCGCTGATCAGCTTTATAATGGTGGACTTGCCGGAGCCTGAGGGCCCCACAAGGAAGCAAAACTCACCGTCTTCAATCTGCATGCTCACCCCGTTAAGCGCAGGGTTGCCGTGGCCATAGGATTTGACGACATTGGTAAATTCAATCATTTGCATCTATCTCCAGTAAAAGTTGGCCGCAGAAGCACTTCGGCCGCAATGTAACCGAATTGTAACACATTCGACGTATAAAGTCAATGCTTGCGCTCTGCAGGCACCGATTATTGCCCAAATTTAATAGAAAATCAACAAATTTCATTTTAAAAAATTCGTTTTCCGCAGCTCATCTATGTCTTCATACCGGCCCATCCACCATGCAGCAGTCAACTTTAAATACAATAGAAACAGAATATTAACATCCCAGCATCATTTTCCTGTTGCAATGCAGTGATGGATGATGTAGAATAAATGTATCAAATTTGAAGCATTTGCCATAAGGAGGCAGCTATGGACTCACTCAAATCCGACGTCCTGATTTTAGATAAGGAGCACACCGTAAATCTTGGCAATGTGCAGAAATTCAATCAGTGGTTAAAGACATACGCCGCGCCCTACCGGGAAATGATGTCATTTTACAGCTGTGCAATCATGGAGGTGGAAACAAAATTTCGCGTACTGAGCGAGGACCTCTCCATTTCCTTTGACCGCAACCCGATTGAAACCATTCACACCCGCCTGAAATCACCCGAAAGTATCATGAACAAGCTCTTTCGGCGCAGCATTCCCCTTTCATTGGAAAGCATTGAGGAAAATCTGAATGACATTGCCGGTGTCCGCGTTGTGTGCACATTTCAGTCGGATATCTATATGCTTGCAGAGAGCTTTCTTGCGCAGGATGACGTACAGCTGATTCAGGAAAAGGATTATTTTAAAAATCCGAAATCCAATGGCTACCGCAGTCTCCACCTGATTGTTTCCGTACCGATCTTTCTGCACAATGAAAAGAAATCCATGAAGGTAGAGGTTCAGCTGCGCACCCTTGCAATGGATCTGTGGGCCAGTACGGAGCATAAGATCCGCTACAAAAAGGACAATTACATCTCACCGGAGGATAACCAGGCACTTTTGGACTGTGCATACAGCTGCTCGGAAATTGATCGGAAGCTGGAGCAGGTCTACCACAATATTAAAGGATCAAATACGGAACAGGAGAAGAAAAATTTATGAATATTCTGGCAACAATTGCCGTATGTTTCTTTGCCGGTATCGGTGCCGGTGTCGGCACCGGCTTTGCGGGAATGAGCGCAGCTGCCGTTATTACACCCATGCTGGTAACCTTCCTGAAAATGGATACCTACGAAGCGGTAGGCATTGCGCTGGCCTCTGATGTGCTGGCCAGTGCTGTCAGTGCCTATACTTATGGGAAAAATAAGAATCTGGACATTCGAAACGGACTTGTGATGATGATCTCGGTGCTGGCATTTACAATGGTCGGCAGTTGGGTCTCCAGTCTCATTTCCAGCACCACAATGGGAAATTTTTCTGTTGTGATGACCATGCTGCTTGGCGTAAAATTTATCATTAAACCGGTTATGACGACCAAAGAAGCAATGGAACGTGTGTCTGCCAAAAAGCGTCTGGTGCAAAGTATTGCTTCCGGCATTCTGATCGGATTCATCTGCGGGTTCGTCGGTGCAGGAGGCGGCATGATGATGCTGCTGATTCTCACCTCTGTCCTCGGATATGAACTGAAGACCGCGGTCGGCACCAGCGTGTTCATCATGACATTTACGGCATTTACAGGAGCGGTCAGTCACTTTGTCATTGGCGGTGCTCCGGATCTGCTGGTGCTGGTGCTGTGCGTTGTGTTTACCCTGCTGTGGGCAAGGATTGCTGCCCGGATTGCAAACACTTCAGAGCCAAAATTCTTAAACCGAGTCACCGGCATTATTCTGATTCTGCTTGGTCTGGTGGTTCTCATCGTCAACGCAATGACATAAAGAAGTCCTCCATAAAAAACAACCGCACAATTCTGCTTTTCCATTCTCACGAAAGGTAAAGTGGAACTGTGCGGTATTGCCTTAGTTTTCTTTACACTCCGGCAGGTTTTCAAGGCTCTTCACACTGTGGTGATGCCCGTGTCCGCCGTTTTCTGTATAGTGATTGTGCTCATGTGAATGCACGACGGTGTGTGTATGGGTTGTGCCGTCATGGGTATGGGTAAAGGTGTGCACGTGGCGGTGCGCATGCTGCCGAATCAGCGTATCGGCAACAACCAGTGCGGCGCCTGCCGCCATAATTGCCAGTGCCGCAAAATAAATCCAGGACAGCTTTTCTTTCAGCAGGATGAACGACAAAAAAGAACCTGCAAACGGAGCCACTGCATAATATGCGCTTGTCTTTGCTGCGCCCAAGGTATTCTGTGCCCGGACATACAAGAAAATACTGAGCCCGTATGCTACAAAGCCGAGGAGCATTGCCGCTGGAATAAATTTTATCTCCGGCAGTGTCTCTCCATTTAGCAGGGCAACAATCAGTGACCCTAATCCGGAAAAAATTCCCTTCAATATCACAATTTCATAGGTATTCTTAGATGAGAGATTTCTGGTGCAATTGTTTTCAAAGCCCCAGCAGCATGTCGCCAGCAGCACAAGAAGGGAACCGTGAGAAAAACGGAAGCTGTCTGTTCCATCGAAGGAGAGGAGAATGCTGGACAGTGTGATCAGCGCAATTGCTGCCCAAAGCCGTTTGGACACTGCCTCCTTAAACACAGCCAAAGCAACCAGGGCTGTCGCAACAATCTCAAAATTTCCCAGCAGAGACGCATTTGCCGAGGAGCCATAGCGAATGCCCAGCATCAGGCAGATCGGTGCTGCAATATCCAGTCCAATCATACCAACCACATAGGGGATATCCTGTCTCGTGAAGCGCTCCGATTTTCCCACACCGGATCTGTGCAGCAGATACAGCGCGCCGATACCGACGCCTGCCCCCAGATACAGAAATGCCGCCATCATCATCGGGTCAACATAGCTAAGCAGCAGCTTTGAAACCGGCACATTCACTGCATAGAATATTGCCGCAAGAAATGCATATAAGATAGCCTTGTGCTTTTGCCTGTCCATTGTTCTTCCCTCTGCCCTTTTGCGCCTTATGCCTTCTTTTGCGTAATGCGGAATGTTGTCTCAACCATAGTCAGCATCAATGCAATAAACACCAGCAGGTATACCGGCATCACCTGAAATCCAATTGCATTGCCGATTACGCCAAAGAGGGGCGGCATAAAGGTTGATCCCACATAGGCACTTGCCATTTGAATGCCGATAATAGCACCGGAATTTTCCGGGCCAAAATTAAAGGGTGTAGAATGAATAATGCATGGGTAAACCGGGGCGCAGCCGAATCCGATTATAAGGAATGCCGCCTCTGCCGCAGTGTAAGAGGATGTAGGAATAAACAGTGTCAAAATTCCGCAGGTTAAAATTGTCGTTCCAAGGAGAATCATTTTGCGGTCGCCCAGCTTATCCGTAACAAACCCGCTTGCAAATCTCCCCGCCGTAATGCCGATGAAGAACAATGACGCAAGCCGCGCTGCCTGCTCCTCCGGCAGATTTTTTACTTCCACAAAATACGTACTTACCCACTGCATCGTTGTTGACTCTGCCGCGCAGTAGGCAAAAAATCCAATCAGCAGGAACGGAACGCCCTTAATTTTCAGTGCCTCACCGAGGCCAACACTTTTTTGCTCCTCCTGCACCGTTTTGGCCTTATTGACCTTCCATACCGGCAGCGTCAGAAGCAGCGTAACCGCAATTACAAGCTGAACC
>CAVIFH010000162.1:0-5052 GCA_963641615.1 bacterium
GCCCATGCCCATGCCGCCCGTAGGAGGCATGCCGTATTCCAGAGCAGTCAGGAAATCCTCATCCAGCATCTCGGTTTCGTCATCGCCGCGTTCCCGCTGCTCAACCTGCTTCATGAAGCGCTGGCGCTGGTCAATGGGGTCGTTCAGCTCAGAGTAGGCATTGGCAAGCTCACTGTGGCAGATGAACAGCTCGAAACGCTCCGTAAGTCTGGGGTCGGCAGGGGAGCGCTTGGTCAGGGGAGACACCTCCACCGGATACATGGTGATAAAGGTGGGCTGGATCAGATGCTCCTCCACCTTCTGGTCGAAGCAGGCATAGAGGGCGTTGCCCCATGTCTTTTCAGCGGCATCGGCAAGCTCAATGCCCTTCTCCTTTGCGGCGGCTACAGCCTCAGCGTCGTCTGTAATGGCACCGAAATCAATGCCGACAAATTCCTTTACAGCCTCGATCATGGTCAGGCGGCGCCAGCCGGGGGCCAGGTTGATGGTTTCGCCCATCCACTGCACCTCGTATGTGCCGAGGATCTCCTGGGCAGCGCCGGAAATAATGCCTTCGGCGATATCCATCATGTCATGGAAATCGGCATAGGCCTGATACATTTCTACAGTGGTGAACTCCGGATTGTGCTTCGGGTCCATTCCCTCGTTGCGGAAAATGCGCCCTACCTCATATACCCGGTTCATGCCGCCTACGATCAGCCGCTTCAGAGGCAGCTCCGTGGCAATGCGCATGTACATGTCAATGTCCAGCGTATTGTGGTGCGTGATGAAGGGGCGGGCGGCGGCACCGCCGGCGATGGTATTGAGCACCGGCGTCTCTACCTCGATATATTTTCTGCTGTCCAGATAATTGCGCAGGAATTTAATGAATTTGGAGCGGATGATAAAATTCTGCTTTACCTCCGGGTTGACCATCAGGTCAACATAACGCTGGCGGAACCGGATCTCCTTATCCGTAAGACCGTGCCATTTCTCCGGCAGGGGAAGCAGAGACTTTGACAGCAGCACAGCCTCGTGCACTCTCACGGAGACCTCGCCCCGCTCGGTTTTAAACACGTCACCGCTGACGCCGACAATGTCGCCGATGTCGTTCTTCTTGAAGCGGGCGAACGCGTCCTCCTGCATTGCGTCAAAGCGAACATACAGCTGGATGCGCCCGGTATCGTCCTGCAGGTCGCAGAACAGCACCTTGCCCATGCCGCGCTTGCTCATCAGCCGCCCGGCCAGACGAACCGTTTTGCCCTCCATGGTGTCAAAATTTGCCTGAATGGAGGCACTGTCGGCGGTAACGTCGAATTTTGTCTGCACAAAGGGATCAAGCCCTGCCTCCTGCAGTGCCGCCAGCTTTTCGCGGCGGACCTTTACCTGATCGGAAACAGGCATCTGATCCTGGGGAACAAATTTTGCCATGCCTTAAGCCTCCCGGGTAACTTCAATAACCTTCATGGTGAAGGAGCCGGCCGGAGCGTTTACAACGAAGGTCTCGCCTGCGGCCTTGCCGACGATGGAGCGCCCAAAGGGGGAGTCATCCGACAGCCGGTTCTCCATGGGGTTTGCTTCCTGAGCACCGGTGATGCGGTAGGTAAAGCGCTCGCCCTTTTCATCCTCGACCACAACGGTGCAGCCGAGGCCTACACGGCCGGATGCCTCGTTTTCGTCCTCGATGATGGTTGCGTGGGACAGAATGTCCTCAACCTCTGCAATGCGGCCGTAGAGCTTTGCCTGCTCGTTTTTGGCGGCGTCATACTCGGAGTTTTCGGATAAGTCGCCATAGGAGCGGGCTTCCGCGATCATGGCGGCAACCTCGCGCTCACGGGTGGTTTTCAGATAGTTGAGCTCTTTTTCCAAATCAGCCAGACGCAGCGCGGTAATTTTATATTCTTTAGCCATATCTCAAGATCCTTCCAATACAAATATCGAAAATCTACCCTATTATATCGGTATTCTTCCACCTCGTCAAGAAGAATCCGGCCAAAATCGGACTTTTCCCTTGACAAATTTTGAAACGGGAAGTAGTATATGCCTTGTGAAACGCGCAGAGCGGGAGGAGTGGCTTCTCCCTCTTTCAGAGAGTGTGCATTTGGTGCGAGCACATAAGAGGGTTTGCCGCAGGTCGCCCGGGAGCGGATTGCCCGATGTTCATTCGGTAGGGCAGTACGGGTGTGCCCGTTACAGCAGTTGAGTGCCCGTTTTTCCGGGAATTCAGGTGGTACCGCGGAATATTTTTCGCCCTGAGTCTTTTTGGACTCGGGGCGCTTTTTATCGAAAGGAGATCATGATGGCAAGAGAATTACCGAAGGTATATGAGCCTCAGAACGTGGAGAGCAGAATCTACGATATGTGGCAGCGGGGAGGTTACTTCCACGCAGAGCGGGACGATACGAAAAAGCCCTTTACGATCGTCATGCCCCCACCCAATGTAACCGGTCAGCTGCATATGGGGCACGCAATGGATGCCTCCGTGCAGGATACGCTGATTCGTTTCAAGAGAATGCAGGGCTATAACGCCCTCTGGATTCCGGGCGTCGACCACGCGGGCATTGCCACGCAGATTCGCGTGGAGGAGGAACTGCGCAAGGAAGGCCTGACCCGCTACGACCTGGGCCGTGAAAAGTTCCTGGAGCGGGTGTGGGACTGGAAGAACAAATACGGCAATCGGATCGTGGAGCAGCAGAAGAAGCTGGGCGCCAGCTGCGACTGGGATCGAGCCCGCTTCACCATGGACGAAGGCTGCTCCAAGGCCGTCCGGGAGACCTTCGTCTCCCTGTATGAAAAGGGCCTCATTTACAAGGGCAGCCGCATCATCAACTGGTGCCCCCACTGCGTCACTGCCCTGAGCGATGCGGAAGTGGAGTATGTGGATAAGCCCGGTCACCTGTGGCACATCCGCTATCCCCTTGCCGACGGCTCCGGTGAAGTTGTCGTCGCGACGACCCGCCCGGAGACCATGCTGGGCGACAGCGGCGTGTGCGTCAACCCCAATGACGACCGCTATAAGGCCATCGTGGGCAAGAAAGTGATTCTGCCCCTGGTGAACAAGGAAATTCCCGTTGTGGCCGATGACTATGCCGAGATGGAGTTCGGCACCGGCTGCGTGAAAATGACTCCGGCCCACGACCCTAACGACTTTGAGGTCGGCCTGCGCCACAATCTGGAGGTCATCCGGGTGCTGGATGACAACGGCAAGGTCAATGAGCTTGGCGGAAAATATCAGGGACTCGACCGCTACGAGGCCCGCAGGCAGATCGTAAAGGATCTGGAGGAAGGCGGCTATCTGGTCCGCGTGGAGGATTACTCCCACAACGTGGGCACCTGCTACCGCTGCCATAACGATGTGGAGCCGATCATCTCCGCCCAGTGGTTCGTGAAGATGAAGCCTCTGGCAAAGGAAGCCATCCGCGTGGTGCAGGATGGGGAGACGAAGTTTGTCCCGGATCGCTTCAGCAAGATCTACCTGAACTGGATGGAGAACGTCCGCGACTGGTGTATTTCCCGTCAGCTGTGGTGGGGCCACCAGATTCCCGCCTGGACCTGCGCGGACTGCGGCCACATCACCGTGTCCCGGGAGGATGCCTGCAAGTGCGAAAAGTGCGGCAGCACGAATATTGAGCGGGACCCGGATGTGCTGGATACCTGGTTCTCCTCCGCCCTGTGGCCCTTTGAGACACTGGGCTGGCCGGAAAAGACGAAAGATCTGGAGTATTTCTACCCGACGGATGTGCTGGTTACGGCCTACGATATCATTTTCTTCTGGGTCGCGCGGATGATTTTCTCCGGCTGTGAGCATACCGGCAAGACCCCCTTCCACACCGTGTTTATCCACGGACTGGTTCGCGATGACAAGGGCCGGAAGATGAGCAAGTCTTTGGGCAACGGCATTGACCCCCTGGAGATGATCGAAAAATACGGCTGTGATGCCCTGCGCATGAACATGATCATGGGCAACTCTCCCGGAAACGACACCCGCTTCTATGTGGAGCGGTGCGAGGCTATGCGCAACTTCGCCAACAAGCTCTGGAATGCTTCCCGCTACGTGCTGATGAATCTGGATGAGAATTCCGTCAACGCGCTGCCCGCCATGGACAAGCTGGAAATTTCCGATAAATGGGTGCTCTCCAAGCTGAATACGCTGATTGCCGATGTTACCGAGAATCTGGAAAAATATGAGCTTGGCGTGGCAGTCCAGAAGGTCTATGATTTCATCTGGGATACCTATTGCGACTGGTATATCGAGCTGACAAAGGCCCGCCTTTACAGCGACGATGCTGACCGCAAGCAGACGGCCCTTCAGGTGCTGGTGTATGTCCTCGATCAGGTGCTGCGGCTGCTGCATCCCTTCATGCCCTTCATCACCGAGGAAATCTGGCAGAGCCTGCCTCATGAGGGCGAGGCGCTGATCGTGGCTGCCTGGCCCCGGTACCGGGAGGACCTGGCCTTCGGGGAAGAAGAATCCCACATGGAGTCCGTCATGAATGCCATTCGCTCCATCCGCAATCGCCGGGCGGAGATGAACGTGCCGCCCTCTAAGAAGGCTGCACTGTACGTCCTTACCTCCAAGCCTCAGGTGTTTGCCGAGGGCGAGGGCTTCATTCAGCGCCTTGCCTATGCCGACAGCATTACCCTCCTGGAAAAAGAACCTGCGGATCTGAACGGCATGGTCACCTGCGCTACCTCCGATGCCAAGCTCTATATCCCCATGGGACAGCTCGTGGATGTAGCCAAGGAGCAGGAGCGGATTTCCAAGGAGCTGGAGAAGGCAAAGAAGAATCTTGCCGCCCTGGAAGGGAAGCTCTCCAATGAGAACTTCGTTTCCCGCGCCCCGGAGGCAGTTGTTGCTGCCGAGCGGGCAAAGGCCCGGAAGGCCAAGGACCTGATTGCGGGTCTGGAGCAGAGCCTCGCCGCTTTGAAGGCACTGTAATTTGCCCGGTGCTGCCCTAAAGGCAAACCACAGGGGCTGTGAAGAAAAGCAAAATTTACTTTTGCTTTTGACTTCACAGCCCTTTAAATTGTTATGAAAAGGTTTGGCGGGGCAAGAAAGCGTAAACAGCCCCC
>CAVIFH010000163.1:0-5051 GCA_963641615.1 bacterium
GGATTGGGGCAAAAGATCCGGTGAAGGCCGCAGACGAACCCAGCGGTATTGCCTTTACAGCTGTTCAAAAACCTTTCCGAGGCTCTCATGAAGGACAAGATCGGCAGCGGAGTCGTAGGGTGTTTCATCCCGATTGATGAGCACAAGGCGATTGCCCCGGTAATACCGCAGCAGCCCCGCGGCGGGATACACGGTCAGGCTCGTGCCCGCAACCATCAGCATATCGGCACTTGCGATAGCCGCAACGCTCTTTTCAATGGTCTCTTCGTTGAGTGACTCCTCATACAGCACCACATCCGGCTTGATGATGCCGCCGCAGGTGCATCTGGGAATGTCCGCGGCATCCCGGATAAACTCCGCGCTGTAGAACTTATGGCAGCGGGTGCAGTAATTGCGCAGGACGCTGCCGTGGAGCTCATACACCTTTTCGGAGCCGGCCTTCTGGTGCAGTCCGTCGATATTCTGGGTAACCACAGCCTGCAGCTTCCCCTCCCGCTCCCACTGGGCCAGCTTCCGGTGGGTAATGTTCGGCTCAAAGCCAAGGGGAAGCATTTTTTCCCGATAGAAGCGGAAAAAATAGGATGGATTTTTCAGATAGAAGCTGTGGCTGATGATGGTCTCCGGCGGGTAATCAAAATGCTGACTGTAAAGCCCATCCACACTCCGGAAATCCGGAATGCCGGACTCGGTGCTGACCCCGGCGCCGCCGAAGAACACCATTGCATGACTTTCATCAATCCAGGTGCGAAGCTGCTGTATTTTGTCCATTGTCATTTTCCCCCGCTTTCTCCGAAATACGGTCTTCCTCTTCCATTTCCTTCAGGAGCTTTTTATCCTCCTTGGAGGACAGATCCAGCTTTTCATACATATCCGGCCTGCGGGCCTTCGTGCGGCGCAGAGACTGCTTCCTGCGCCACTGAGCAACCCGCTTATGGTCGCCGGAGAGCAGGGTCGGCGGTACCTCCCGGCCGTGCCAGACCGCCGGGCGGCTGTACTGCGGGTATTCCAGGAGGCCGTTATAGTGGCTCTCATCCTCAAAGCACTCCGGGTCTGCCAGCACTCCGGGCACCATGCGGCAGATGGCATCCGTCATGGCCATAGCGGCAATTTCGCCCCCGGTCAGCACAAAATCCCCCAGCGAAAGCTCCTCGTCCACGCATTCATCAATAAAGCGCTGATCGATGCCCTCGTAATGACCGCAGACAAAGACCAGATTGTCAAGCCTGCTCAGGCGAATGGCATCCGCCTGCCGAAAGGTATGGCCGCAGGGCGACAGATAAATGGTGTGCACCGGCCCCCCTGCCTCATCGCATACGGACTCCCAGCAGCGATAGAGCGGATCTGCCTGCATGATAGCTCCCCGGCCGCCCCCATAGGGGTAGTCGTCCACCTGATTCTGCTTGTTGGATGTAAAATCCCGAATCTGATGAGTCTCGATGCGGATGAAGCCCCGCTCCTGGGCTCGGCCAAGGATGCTGTCAGAGAGGACATCCCCCAGTGAATCCGGAAAGAGCGTAAGAATATCAATTCTCATCGCTGCGCATCCCTTCGATCAGCGTCACTTCCATGCGGTTCTGCTCTAAATCAATGGCGTGAACAAATTGCTTCACCGCGGGGATCAGATATTCATGCTCTCCCCGCACCACATACACCCGATTGCCCGGGTAATCCAGCACATCCTCCACACTGCCAAGCATCTGATTTTCACTGTATACCTCTACTCCGATCAGTTCCGACGCAAACACCGCGTCATCCGGCAGATCCTCCCGATAGAGCAGCACAGTCCGGCCCCGCAGAGCCTGGGCAGCCTCCATGGTGTCAACGCCGGAGAGCTTCAGGAGATTGCATGTCTTCTGCACCCGGCAGGAGACAATCTCATAATCCCGATTCCCGATTTTGCAGCGAGTGTGCCCACACAGGTCCTCCGGCGCGTCCAGCCAACTCAGGACTTTCATTTCGCCCCGCACGCCATGGGTGGAGACGATTTCCCCGGCCTCGATAAATTGGAGTTTCATAAACAATAAGCTCCTCTGTAAAAAAATAAAACAGCACCGCGCAATGAGACAAGTACGGGCAGTGCGCAGCCAAAAGCTTCGGCAAATGTGCCGCGAGCCCGGCGATGCTGCCTAAAAAAAGCTGCCGGAGACATCACCCCGGCAGCCCCTATTAATCCACGATTTCGACCGTGACCTTTTCGCCTGTGCGCTGGGCTACAGTCTTGATAATGGTGCGGATCTCTTTCGCAATCCGTCCCTGGCGGCCGATAACCTTACCCATGTCGCCTTCCGCAACACGAAGCTCCAGAACTTTCCCATCCTCCGCGGTCTGCTCCGTTACAGTGACCGCATCCGGATTGTCCACCAGGTTTTTTGCCATATACAGCAAAAGTTCCTTCATTGTGTGACTCCTTCGGGGAAATTACAGGACACCGGCGCTCTTCAGCAGGCCGCGAACGGTATCGGTAGGCTGTGCGCCGTTCTTGATCCATGCCTGTGCCTTCTCGGCATCGACATTGATGGTGGCAGGGTTGCTCAGAGGATTGTAAATACCAATCTCCTCAATGCAGCGGCCATCACGGGGAGAACGGGAGTCAGCGACAACAATACGGTAGTAAGGAGTCTTCTTTGCGCCCATTCTTCTCAGTCTGATTTTAACCATGAGAGTTTCACCTCCATAAATCATCTTAAAAATATATATCGCAAAGCAATCAGGGCAATACCGGAACGGAACCGCACGGTGCTGCCTTAGCCCAAAGCGAACAAAATTACATGCCGGGGAATCCCCGGAACCCGCCCATGCCGCGCATGCGCTTCATCTTTTTCCCCATGCCCGGGGCGGAGAACTGCTTAATCAGCTTGCGCATCTGCTCAAAGGACTTTAAAAGCCGGTTGACATCCTCAACCCGGACGCCGGCCCCCGCGGCAATGCGCTTCTTGCGGCTTCCGCCGATGATCTCCGGCTTCTCCCGCTCCTTGGGGGTCATGGAAAGGATGATTGCCTCCGTGTGGGCCATTGCCTTCTCATCCAGCTTGACATCCTTCAGCCCCGCACCGCCGGGCATCTGAGCCAGCAGATCCTGCATGGAGCCCATGGATTTCATCTGCACCATCTGGTCGTAAAAATCCTGGAGGGTGAAGCGATTTGTTTTCAGCTTCTGCTCCATCTCGGCGGCCTTCTTGGCATCGTACGCCTTCTCGGCCTTCTCAATCAGGGTGAGCACATCACCCATGCCAAGAATACGGCTTGCCATACGGTCCGGGTGGAACTGCTCAATATCCTCCAGCTTTTCGCCGATACCGGAAAACTTGATTGGCTTCCCGGTTACGGCACGCACAGAAAGAGCCGCGCCGCCTCTGGCATCGCCATCCAGCTTGGAGAGCATCACGGAGTCGATATCCAGCCACTCATTAAAGGTCTGGGCCGCGTTCACCGCGTCCTGACCGGTCATGGCGTCCACCACGAGCATGATTTCATTCGGCTTTACCGCAGCCTTGATGTTCTTCAGCTCGTCCATCAGCTGCTCATCCACATGGAGCCGACCGGCGGTATCCAGAAAGACCATGTCATAGCCTCGCTGACGGGCATAGAGCACTGCCTCTTTTGCCGTCTGAACCGGATCCTGCGTCCCCCGCTCAAACACGGGAATGCCCAGCTTCTCGCCGCACACCTTCAGCTGCTGGATTGCAGCCGGGCGGTAAATGTCGCAGGCCACCAGCAGAGGATTGCGCCCCTGCCGCTTCATGAGCCCTGCCAGCTTGCTGCCGTTGGTGGTCTTGCCGGCGCCCTGAAGGCCAACCAGCATCACAACCGTGGGGCCATTGGGATTGATGTTGATATATTTGGTATCGGAGCCCATGAGCTTGACCATTTCCTCATTGACAATCTTTACGATCATCTGAGCCGGGGTCAGAGACTCCAAAACATCCGCGCCGATGCAGCGCTCGGTAACCGCCTTGGTAAAGTCCTTGCAGACCTTGTAGCTGACGTCCGCTTCCAGCAGCGCCATACGGATCTCCCGCATGGCCTCCTTTACGTCCGATTCCTTCAGGCGGCCCTTGCCGCGGAGCTTTTTGAATGTATTGCTGATCTTTTCAGTTAAGCCTTCAAATGCCATAACTTACTCCTCAAGTGACTTTGCGGCCTGCGCAATTTCCTTCGCAATGCCGGAAACCTGTTCATCCGGATAGGTATCAAGCCTGGCTGCCGCATCCAGGATCAGGCTCACCGCTGCCTTCTGCTGCGCCGCGCGGCGGATACAGCCGGTCTTTTCCTCCATGCTGCGCAGGAGAGACTCCGCGCGGCTCAGGGTATCGTACACTCCCTGGCGGCTGATGCCAAGCTCCTGAGCGATCTCACTCAGGGACAAATCCTGATTGTAGCGCAGGTCAACGCAGGACTGCTGCCGTTCCGTCAACAAATCGCCGTAGTAATCAAAAAGCAGCGTCATCTCCAGCGGCTCCATGGCAACCTCCCGCGCTGTCAAGCATATGCCTTGACAACCTTGAGTATTCTACACGATTATCATCACTTTGTCAAGTAAAAATACTTGACAGTTAAGGCAGTTTTGATGTATTCCGCCGGTTACTTCACTCGATACCAGCGGGAAAGTTCCGCGGTCTTCAAAAAGCCCAGGCGCTCATACAGCGCGATTGCCTTCCGGTTGGTGGAAGCGACCTCCAGGGTCAAGGTTTCCTGCGGGACAAGGGACTGCAAAGCCCTGCAGATTTCTTCCCCCGCCCCGGGGTGCAGAGAGGCAATGGCCAATATCTTGTTCTCCTCCATCCAGCCGATGCCCAAAAGCTCACCGCACCGGTGGATGAAATACGCGCCGCCGGAGGCAATGCGCCCTTCGTCCCGACGCTCCAGCGTCGCGGCATTGTCCACTCCCCCCATGCGCGAATTATAATGCTCACGCCACCGGGCCGCGGTCTGATCCGTGACCGGGAACATGCAGGGGATCTCCCCCTCACTTTGCAGACACACCCGCCCGGTCATACGGTAAACGGCCGTGTGCAGAGGGTATTGCTCTAAATATTCATGGCCGCTTGCGT
>CAVIFH010000164.1:0-5050 GCA_963641615.1 bacterium
TTGCCCGCCTGATGCGCTCCAGCCTTTTGGAGGTAATGGGGCAGGATTATATCCGCACGGCCCGCGCAAAGGGACTTTCCGAGTTTAAGGTCATTACGCGGCACGCTCTGCGCAACGCGCTTCTGCCCGTTGTCACCGTTCTTGGCCCAACGGTTGCCAATCTGCTGACGGGCAGCTTTGTAATTGAGAACATTTTTGCAATACCCGGGCTCGGGAAATATTTCGTTAACAGCGTATCACAGCGGGACTACACAACAATTATGGGTGTTACGATTTTTTACGCTGCTTTCCTGATGGCAATGATCCTGATTGTGGATGTTTTCTATTGCCTTATTGATCCCCGCATCAAGTATGAATGAGGAGGGGCGGCATGATGCAGGCAAATGTAGATAAATGGGCACCATTGGAGCAGTCCAATGAGATCCGCGAAAAAATTGCAGGGAAAAACCGCACCTTTGCCGGTGATGTCTGGTTTCGGCTGCGCCATAAGCCGACCGCAATGGCAGGGATCGTGATGATCGTTTTGTTTCTCCTCTTTTCTTTGATTGGACCGATGCTGACGCCTTATTCCTATTCTGAGCAGAATCTTGAGCTTGTAAATATTCCGCCGCGAATGAAGGTATTTGACGCAGGTGAATATCGCGTGTATGTGACGCCGTCTCTGAAGCTGATCGGCGTAGACGAGAATGGCTCACTGACGGGAAGCCTCCGCTCCCTGCGCACTGAGAGCGAAAAATCCATGATGATTTTTGACTGCAATGGCAAAGAGATCGCCCTTTATTACGGCGGCAGTACCTATGTTGTGTGTGACGAGACAACCGGCAATATTTACCCCTCGTCATATATCTGGAATCATGACCATATTTTGGGAACGGATGCTCTCGGACGGGATATTCTCGCGCGGCTGATGTACGGCACACGCATTTCTCTGCTCGTCGCGTTTGTCTCAGTACTGGTTAACCTTGTAATCGGCATCCTCTACGGCGGCATTGCCGGGTATGTTGGCGGTGCGGTGGATGCGGTAATGATGCGTATTGTGGATATTATCAGCACCATCCCCCTTACGCTGTATGTCATCCTGATTATGATGATTTTCGGAGAGGGAATTCAGAGCATTGTTATCGCGCTGGGCTGCGTTTACTGGGTGGATATGGCGCGTGTTGTGCGCGGGCAGGTGCTCAGCCTGAAGCAGCAGGAGTTCGTGATTGCGGCGAAAACGATTGGCTCCTCCTCCCGCACAATTCTGCTGAAGCATTTGATTCCGAACGCAATGGGTTCCATCCTTGTTACAGCGACAATGCTGATTCCGTCTGCTATTTTTATGGAAGCATTCCTGGGCTACCTCGGTATTGGCCTGCGTCCGCCGCTGGCAAGCCTCGGAACCATGTGCAACGATGCCAACGCCAATCTCCGCACGAGCCCCCACGAGCTGCTGATTCCGGCGCTGATGATTTGCCTGATTATGTTTGCGTTCAACTTCGTCGGCGACGGCATGCGTGATGCGCTGGACCCGAAACTGAAAAAGTGAGGTGAGGAGAATGGAAGCTGTTCTCACCGTAAACAATTTAAAGACGACCTTTTATACAAGCAGCGGAGCGGTTCAGGCGGTTCGCGGCGTGAGCTTTGAGGTCGGCCGCGGGGAAATCGTCGGCATCGTCGGCGAGTCCGGTTCAGGCAAAAGTGTTTCGTCCATGTCCATTCTGCGCCTGCTGCCGAACAATGCGAAAATATCCTCGGAAAGTACGGTTTTGTTTGAAGGGGCAGATCTGACAAAGCTTTCCGGTAAGGCACTGCGTTCTCTGCGCGGACAGAAAATTTCCATGATCTTTCAGGATCCCATGTCCTCGCTCAATCCCCTTATTCCCGTAGGCAAGCAGGTGGAGGAGATGATCCGCATCCACCACAGAGAGTATTCCCGGCAGCAGCTGCACGAGCAGGCGCTGGAGCTGTTTCGCCAGGTCCGCATTCCGGAGCCGGAGAAGCGCTTTAAGGAGTTCCCCCATCAATTTTCCGGCGGTATGCGTCAGCGCGTGATGATTGCCATGGCGATTGCCAATAAGCCGGAGCTGCTTATTGCCGATGAGCCGACAACCGCATTGGATGTGACAATCCAGGACCAGATACTGAAGCAGCTGCGCAGCCTCCAGAAAGAGTCCGGCGCGAGCATCATATTTATCACCCACGATCTTGGCGTAGTGGCAGAACTGTGTGAGCGTGTCATTGTAATGTACGGCGGACTTATTATGGAGGAGGCTCCCATCGAAGAGCTGTTTGCTGCACCCCGCCACCCCTACACGCTTGGGCTTATGGCCTCTGTCCCTGCGCTTAACCAGGATAAATCCAACCGGCTGTCTTCTATTCCGGGTTCACCGCCGGATATGACATGCCCGCCGGCGGGCTGCCCGTTTGCGCCCCGCTGTCCCTATGCGCGGCGTATCTGTGCGGAGGAAATACCGCCGTATGTTTGCCTGGGGGAGCACCGCCGCTCCATGTGCTGGCTGCTTCAGCCGGACGCACCGGATGAAAACAATCCGTTCCGAAAGGAGGCAGTACAATGAGCGACAATATCCTTGAGGTGGAGCATCTTGTGCAGCATTTCCGTATAAACCGGCGTGAGGTTGTCCATGCGGTGGACGATGTGTCCTTTACCATTGCCCGGGGGCAGACGCTGGGTCTCGTCGGTGAATCCGGCTGCGGAAAATCCAGCTGTGCGCGCTCCGTTATCCGTGTCTATGATCCGACCGGCGGAAAGATCATCTTTGATGGCGAGGACATTACGCATATGTCACAGCGTGAGCTTCAGCCTCGCCGCAAAAAAATGCAGATGATCTTTCAGGATCCCTATGCCTCGCTGAATGCGCGCATGACCGTGCGCGATATCGTTGCCGAGCCGCTGCTTGCCCATCACATCGCGAAAAACCGCGAGGAGATCAATGATTATGTCTTTCCCATGCTGGAGCGTGTCGGTCTTACTGCGGAGCATGCGGGTCGTTACGCACACGAGTTTTCCGGGGGCCAGCGGCAAAGGGTCGGCATCGCGCGTGCCCTGATCCTGCAGCCGGATCTTGTTATCTGTGATGAGCCGATTTCCGCGCTTGACGTGTCCATTCAGGCCCAGGTAGTTAACTTGCTGCGGGATTACCAGCAGGAAAAGAAAATTTCTTATCTTTTTATTGCACATGACTTGTCGATGGTTCGCTATGTCTCCGATGTTGTAGGTGTGATGTACTTGGGGCAGCTTGTGGAGCTGTGCGCCGCGGAGGAGATTTATCGTCATCCCCTTCACCCCTACACCAAAGGGCTTCTGGCATCTATCCCCGTGGCCAACCCGGTGCTTGCAAAGGAGAGAACCTCCGGCGGGATTGAGGGGGATCTGCCGAGCCCCGTGCATCCGCCCCAGGGCTGCCGCTTCCATACGCGCTGTCCATACGCTACAGAGGCTTGCGCACAGGAAGCCCCTGTCATGAAAGAGGCCGCCAGCGGCCATAAGGTGGCCTGCCACCTGTTTGACTGAAAACAGCAGCGGGATCTCCCGCCTGTTAATAAATCACGATTCGAAGAGATCAGAAAGGAAAGATTTCAATGAAGAAGCTTATTTCCCTTGTACTCGCTGTTGTGCTTTGCCTGAGCCTTGTGGCCTGCGGAAGCACTGAGACAGCAACCAACATCGAAAACCTTGCGACGGCTGCGGAAACGCAGGCGGATGTGACCGAGCCCACTGAGGCGGAGACTGCACAGGAGCTGACGTTTGTCCTCTCCGATGAGCCGGACGGCATTGACCCGACGGTTACGAATAACTCCTTTGCAATGTATGTCCTGACCAGCTGCTTTGAGGGCCTGGTGACATACGATTCTACCGGTTCCATCGTCGGCGGCTGCGCCGAGAGCTGGGATGTCAGCGATGACGGACTGGTTTATACCTTCCATCTGCGCGACAACCTGAAATGGAGCGACGGCTCTGACCTTACCGCATCCGATTTCGTGTATTCCTTCCAGCGTGTACTGACACCGTCCACTACGGCCCAGTATTACAGCATGCTTGCCGACTACATTGTCGGTGCACAGGAGTACTATGACGGAACCGGCACTGCTGAGGAGCTCGGCGTCAAGGCGCTGGATGCCCAGACGCTGGAGATCACCCTGAAGCAGCCCACATCCTTCTTTATTGACCTTGTGAGCATGTGGTGCTACGACCCGGTGCAGGAGGCTACCATTACCGCCAATGGCGACCGCTGGACGGCAAGCGCCGAGACCTATGTCGGCAATGGCCCGTTTAAAATGGAGGAGATCAAGCTTGGTGAGGGCTATGTTCTCGTCAAGAATGAAAACTACTGGAATGCCGAAAATGTCAAGCTGGAGAAGCTGACCTTCCGCTTCGTCCTGGATACCGCCACTGCCCTGACAGCCTATGAATCCGGCGAGGTCGACGGCATTCGTTCCATCCCCACTGCGGACTATGCCCGCCTGAAGGCATCCAATGCAGGCGTGCAGACCGTTTCCAACTACGGTACCGTTTACTATAACATCAACTGCTCTGTTGCACCCTATGACAATGTGCTCGTCCGCAAGGCACTGAACCTTGCCATCGACCGCCAGTCGATTATCGACAATGTTGTGCAGGTCGATGCCACTCCCGCCTACAGCTTCCTGGCTCCCGGCTACAGTGTTGATGGTGCCGATATTACGGAAGACCGCGGAACCTTTGGACTTTCCGCAACTGCCGATGTGGAGGCCGCACAGGCTGCGCTTGCCGAGGCGGGCTACCCCAATGGTGAAGGCTTCCCGACTCTGAAGCTCTCCTACTACTCCAACGATACCGTCAAGAAGGTCGTTGAGGCTATGGCGGAAATGTTCAAGACCAATCTGAATATCGACGTAGAAATTTCCTCTAACGATTGGGCCATCTACTACAGCTCCGTTCAGTCCGGAGATTACGAGGTCGGTGCCATGGGCTGGAGCGCGGATTATCTCAACCCGATGAGCTTCCTGCCCCTCTTCAAAACCGGTGACTCCACCAACAATGCCTTCTACTCCAACAGTGAGTATGATG
>CAVIFH010000165.1:0-5020 GCA_963641615.1 bacterium
GCTGGTGGTCATTACCAACTATGTCACCATAACCGACGCGAACCTGCGAAATACCTTTGCAGGATTAATTCTTCCGTCCGTAACATCGGTATTCTACATCTATCTGCTGAAGGAAAATTTTGCTCAGATTCCGGACGAGTTATATTACGCTGCCAAGGTAGACGGAACATCTGACCTGAAATACCTGTGGAAGGTTATGATTCCGATCTGCCAGCCGACCATCATCACCGTAACCATATTGAAGGTAATTGAGTGCTGGAACAGCTATGTATGGCCTCGCCTCGTTACGACAGAGCAGAGCCATTTCCTGGTATCCGTCGGAATTCAGGAAATTCGTGAAAATGGTTTCGGCCGGGAAAACATTCCGGCTATGATGGCCGCCGTTGTCGTCATTTCCCTGCCGCTGATGATTTTGTTCCTGATTTTCCATAAAAAAATCATGGCAGGCGTTGCAAGAGGAGGCACCAAGGGATGAGAAGGAAAATGCTCGCTGTGCTGCTGATAATCACAGTCTCTCTTTCCATTTTTCTCACCGGCTGCCATGGAGCAAGGGAGCATGCGTCCTTCCGGCTTCCGGAGAAGCTGGATACAACCCGGGAAATTACAATTACCTTCTGGGCAAAAAACGATACCAATGTGACACAGGCAAACATTTATAAAGCAGCCATTGCCGAATTTGAGGCACTCTACCCCAATATCACCGTAGAAATGCGCCTGTACACGGATTACAGCCGAATTTACAACGATGTCATCACAAACATTGCAACCTCCACCACGCCCAATATCTGCATTACCTACCCTGATCACATTGCCACTTATTTGACAGGCGAAAATGTCGTGGTGCCGCTGGATGATCTGCTGACGGATGAAAACTATGGCCTCGGGGGCAGCAAGGTTCTTTTTGAATCCCCGACCGTCAGTGAAATCGTCCCGGAATTTCTGGAAGAATGCAATTTTTCCGGACACCAGTACGCGCTGCCCTATATGCGCTCCACAGAGGCATGCTATGTAAATAAAGACTACGTGGAAAAGCTAGGCTTCGAGCTTCCGGATGTTTTAACATGGGACTTTGTCTGGGAAGTCAGCGAGGCAGCCATGGAAAAGGACGGCGATACCTTCGCCGTCAATGGTCAGAAGGTTATGATTCCCTTCATTTACAAATCCACGGACAACATGATGATTCAGATGCTCCATCAGCTCGGCGCGGATTACTCCGACTCCACCGGCCATATTGGGCTGTTTAACGACACCACCCGGGAAATTCTGAAGGAAATCGCGCAGCATGCCGAAACAAGAGCCTTTTCCACCTTCCAGATTTCCAGCTATCCGGCAAACTTTCTGAATGCCGGTCAATGTATCTTCGCAGTAGATTCCACCGCGGGATCCACATGGATGGGCAGCCACGCGCCGCTGCTGGATATCAGTGAGGATGCACTGGTAGAATTTGAGACAGTTGTATACCCCATCCCGCAGTATGATCCCGAAAATCCAAGTATGATTTCGCAGGGGCCATCCATGTGCCTGTTCAACAAGGACGATCCGCAGGAGGTACTGGCATCCTGGCTTTTCATGCAATATCTCCTGACCGACAGCGTACAGATCCGCTATTCCAGCACGGAGGGATATGTGCCTGTAACCTCAAGCGCGCAGGAAAGCGAGGAGTACAAGCAGTACCTGAGCCTTGAGGGGACAGATGAAAACGAACACTACGAAGTAAAGCTGGAGGCTGTCAAGCTTCTGCTGAACAATACGGCAAATACATTCACAACGCCGGTATTCAACGGATCCGCTTCCCTGCGAAGTGCCGCCGGAGAGTTAATTGAGAATGTAACCAAATCCGTTCGGCGCAAAAAAGCAGTAGACGATGCCTTTATTGACAATCTCTATGAAGAGACTGCATCCCTGTATCGTCTGGATCAAATTGAACTTTCCGGCGAGACAGATCATGACCTTGGGGCACTGCCCACAGAATCCGCTGTACTTCTTGCCGCTCTTGCCGTATGCTGGGCAGGAATCATTGCGTACCTGTCTGTCGATGCCGCAAAAAAGCGCCGGAGAAAGAAACAAATTTAGGGCAGTCCGCCGGCAGAGCCCTTGGCTTTGATAATTTTTCCGGAGGGTACACATGGACGATTGGTATCGCTTGGACAATGCAGCCTTGATTTTTCCCGCAGTTCGCCGCAGGGACTGGACAAATGCCTTCCGCGTGTCCGCCACACTGAATGAGAAGGTACAGCCGGAAAAGCTTCAGCAGGCAGTAGGTCTGCTGATGCCCCGATTTCCCTCCGTATATGTGTGCCTTCGCAAGGGAATGTTCTGGTATTACCTGCAAAAGCTGAAAACTCCGCCGAAAATACAGCCGGACGGGGCATGTCCGCTGATTCATATGACCGGGCGGGAGCTGCGCAAATGCTGCTTTCGCGTGCTGTATTATGAAAACCGAATTTCCGTAGAGTGCTTCCATGCCGTAACCGACGGAAACGGCGGCATGATTTTTCTGAAAAATCTCATTGCCGCATATCTGCTTGCGGCTCATGGAATTTCTGTGCCGCCGGGATTTGGGGTTCTGGATCTTTATGAGAAGCCCCGCAGGGAAGAAACCGAGGATCTTTTTCCACGTGCCGCAGGTGACATTGCTCTGAGCCGCAGGGAAGAGAACGCAATTCATCTGCGTGGCACCCGCATGGAGGATGGATTTCTCCACCTGATCATTGCTTCTGTTCCGCAGGAGGGAATTTTGCGTCTGGCACATGCGCACAGCTGCAGCGTTACCGCATTGCTGTGCGCTGTCATGCTGCAGTCCATCCTCTCCCTCACGAAGTCTCCTCAGCGCGGCCGTTGGGCAAAGGTAACGGTAGCGGTCGACCTGCGGCGGGTGCTCGGCGGTGCGACCATGCGGAACTTTGCCCTGGCAGTCAATGTAGGCGTTGACCCGCGCCTTGGCACATATACGCTGGAGGACCTGATTCGCACTGTGCAAAGTCAGCTGAATACGCAGGTAACCCGCCAGCAAATGGCTGCCCGTGCCGCCGCAAATGTAAGGCCGTCGCAAAACCTGTTTATCCGCATGATGCCGCGGCCTGTCAAGGACGCCGTGCTTAGAATGGTATACAACCGTGTAGGAGAATGCAAGGGGAGCCTGAACATTTCCAATCTGGGAAAAGCAGAGCTTCCGGCAGTCATGCGCCCCTATGTTCGCTATCTTGACTTCACCATAGGGCCGCAGGCAACCTACCCTAATAACTGCAGTGTGGTATCCTACGGCGGCATAACACGCATCAACCTGATCCGTTCCACGGAAGAGCCGCTTTTGGAGCAGGATTTTCTCTGCCGTCTGGTGGCGCTCGGGCTGGAGATAACGGTAGACAGCAATGAAAGGGGAACATAAATGTACTGCATGAACTGCGGTGTAAAGCTGGGTGAGGGAGAAGAACGGTGCCCGCTGTGCGGCCTGCGTGCCTATCACCCGGATATGGAACGCACACCCGGCATGAGGCTGTACCCGAAGCAGTGGATCGCGCCCGAAAGGGAACGCAGCGGTCTCAGGTATCTGCTTACAGTATTTTTTCTTGTGGCAGTCGGTGCCTGCCTGCTGGTAGATTTTCTGCTGGCTGACCATGTAACATGGTCCGGCTTTGTCCTCGCAGGCCTTTTGACCGGCTATATTCTGCTGGTGCTGCCGCTGTGGTTTCATCACCCCAATATTGTGGTAATGCTTGGTATCGACTTTGCGGCGATCAGCGTCATGCTCTTATATATTAACCTTGCCGTTGGCGGGCACTGGTATCTTTCGCTGGCTTTTCCGGTTACCGGAATTTACGGTGCTCTGATTACCGGCGCCGCCGCAATTGTGAAATACGTAAAGCATGGTCGATTCTTTCAGGTCGGAGGAATCAGCATCACATTTGGCTGCTCTTCGATGCTGCTGGAATTTTTCATCTGCATTACCTGCGGCACAAAGATGTTCACATGGAGTCTGTACGTTGTAGCACTGCTGGGGACAATCGGATTATTCTGGATTCTCGCCGGCATCATCCGCCCGCTGGGCGACGCCATCCGTAAACGAGCATTTATATAAGGCAGCACTGCCTGCAACAGGCAAGTCATGCTGCCTTAAAGCCGCGGCCGGTGCATAAAATGCACCGGCCCCTCTCTTATTTCAGTATTTCGCCGTTTGATTCAATCACCTGTCTGTACCACCGGGCAGAGTCCTTTGGGGTTCTCTTGCATGTGGCGTAGTCCACATAGATGATGCCGAAGCGCTCGCTGTAGCCGCTGGCCCATTCAAAATTATCCAGGAAGCTCCACTGCAGATATCCCCGCAGATCGACTCCCTCGTCAACCGCCTTGCTCAGCTCCCGCAGGTAACGGGTCAGGAAATCGATGCGGTCCGCATCGTGCACGGCGCCATCCAGGTAAATCCGGTCATTGCAGGACAATCCGTTTTCCGTAATGTAAATGGGGCAGCCATAACGCTTCCAGACATTCAGAACACCATAGTGCATGATCTCCGGCGTTACCTTCCACTTCGTGGCAGTCAGCGGGAATCCGGCCGGAATCGGCGACATGGTGCCGTCCTCTTCCACCGGGTCTCCCTGATAGACATTGATGCCGATGAAGTCCGGTGCCTCCATCTTATCCCAGTCTGACTGGGGAATCTGTGCTGCAAATTCTTTTATCACCTCTGGCGCGCCATCTGCATAGCGGCGGAAAAACAGCGGATCCGTGAAAATATTCATGCTGAACAGCCAGTCGTTCGGGTCAAAGGTTGCCTTGTATGCCGCCTCCCGCCCGGCAGGTGTATCCACCCGCGGATAGCACAGGCGGCCGCAGACAGCAGCTCCCACCGTCGCTCCGGGAACCGCTTTGCGGATTGCGCGTGTGCCCTCACTGTGAGCAAGGCAGAGATTAAAATAGCACTGCAGCGCCGCGCGTTCACTCAGCTTCCAGCCCGGTGCATGAGCGCCGGAGACATAGCCAAGGGATGCCACGCACTGGGGCTCATTGAGTGTCATATAGG
>CAVIFH010000166.1:0-4950 GCA_963641615.1 bacterium
TTCCAGATATCCTGCGTAAAGGCATCAATGTCATTCGGAATGCTGATTCGCTCCGGCTCGCCCTGGAAGGTGGGAATCGGAGTCCCGTCGCAGACATATGTGTGAATGAAATGTCCAACGCCGGATTTTGCGCCGTAATGGTAGCTGAATCGGTTGCAGAAGCTTCCGGTCTCATCACCGGATTTTAAAATGCTCATCTGGTAGGTAAAATCATGCTCTTGGAAAGTTGCCATGGCGCTGATCCTGGGGGTAAAGTTTGGAGGATCCGGCTCAAAGCACCGTACGGAAAGCGCGTCATCGAAGGAAATCCCGCTTTTTATGCCATTGTAGATTGTGTCCGTTTGGTCTCCGTTTGTAACAATCAGGTTGTCTTTATACTTTCGAATGGCAGCGTAAATAATCAGGCTTGGATCCTCTACTTTATCGCTGTCAAAGGGCTCCGTATAAACGGCTTCGTCTCTCTGCGTGAATACGCGATTGCGGCTGTTGGCACTGCGTCCCATGATGAAATAAACAAATACGGCTTTTTTCCCATCGGCACTTTTTCCAACCGCAATTCCGCGTCCCGGATACGTATTTCCCTTCAGCAGGGAAGGAAGTGAATTTACCTCATAAACGTTCATAAAGTCCCTCCTGTACTATTGTTCAAGTGATGCACATACAAATTCGGCCGCCTTCGGCAGAAGAATCCATTCGGCCTGCTCCATGACACGGCGCTGCAATGACTCAGGTGTGTCTCCCGGAAGAATGTCCACAGCCTTCTGAGCAATGATTTCTCCGCCGTCCGGGACTGAGTTGACGTAGTGAACGGTTGCACCCGTGACCTTTACGCCATAGTCCAGTGCGGCCTGATGCACACGAAGACCGTAAAAGCCCTTTCCGCAAAAGCTGGGAATCAGAGACGGATGAACATTCAGTATCCTTTTCGGCCATTTTTCCGTAAAATTACCCGAGAGAACCATCAGAAAACCGGCTAGGATGATGACATCAATTTTGTACTGCTGAAGCAGTGCCTGCAGAGATGACTCAAAGGCCTCCTGGCTGCCGAGCTTTTTCTTCAGCAGCGTTTCACAGGGAATACCGGAATTTCTGGCGCGCTCCAGTGAATAGGCACCGTCAACATTTGAAACCACAAGACAGATCCGGCCGCTGTGCAGCGTACCTGCTGCCTGCGCGTCGATGAGTGCCTGTAAATTGGTTCCCCCGCCGGAAACAAGAACAGCGATGCGTGCACTCATTTCAAGACCACTTTCTCTTCACCGCGGACGATGGAACCGATGACGTAGGCATCCTCACCGCAGTCATTCAGGATTTTTAATGCAAGGGATTCCTGTTCCGCGGGAACAACGACGCTCATGCCGACACCCATGTTGAAGGTGTTGAACATATCCCGTTCCGGGATGTTCCCAACCTCTGCAATCAGGTTAAAGACAGGCAGGATGCGCACGGCGCTTTTGCGAATCTGAGCACACAGTCCGTCTGGAATGGAGCGGGGAATATTTTCGTAAAAGCCGCCTCCTGTGATATGGCTGATGCCCTTTACATCAACCTTTTCCAGAAGAGCGAGAATGCTCTTAACATAGATTTTTGTGGGCGTCAAAAGGGTTTCTGCAATGGATTTTCCGCCGAGAGTCGGGTTCGGCTTCGTTAAGTCCGGATTATTTTCTACATCAAAAACCTTGCGGACAAGACTGAAGCCGTTGGAATGCACACCAGAGGAGGCAAGGGCAATTACACTGTCACCCTCCGCCATGCGGGTGTGGTCGATGATTTTCTTTTTGTCAACGATACCAACGGAAAAACCGGCAAGGTCATAGTCGTCCTCGGCCATCATACCGGGGTGCTCGGCGGTTTCGCCGCCAATGAGTGCGGAGCCTGCCTGAACGCAGCCCTCCGCCACGCCGCTTACGATTTCAGCAATTTTTTCGGGAATGTTTTTCCCGCAGGCAATGTAATCCAGGAAGAACAGGGGCTTTGCACCGCAGCAGATGACATCGTTCACACACATGGCTACGCAGTCAATGCCGATGGTGTCATGTTTTCCGAGCAGCTGCGCGATCCTGAGCTTTGTCCCGACACCGTCAGTGCCGGATACCAGAACCGGCTCCTCCATACCGGTCAGCGGAAGTCCGAAGCACCCGCCGAAGCCGCCTACATCATCCAGACAGCCGCTGTTTTTGGTACGGGCGATATGGCTTTTCATCAGCTCTACGGCGCGATAGCCGGCAGTGATGTCCACACCGGCTGCCGCATAGCTGGCAGATTGAGAGTTTTTATAATCCATTGTGCTTGCTCCTTTTTTACGAAATTAGCAGCCGCGTCAAAAGAGGGCGGCAGAAGAAATTCAATCAATACCGACGATGAACAGCGCGATATTCCCTTATCCTTTTCCGTTCCAGCAGTATGTGCAGACATGGTCCTTCGGAAGATCAATTGCTTCCAGAATTCCGTCAAGGGACTGGTATTCCAGCGACGCGAAATGCAGCTTATGGCAGATGGCCTGCCGCATGGCCATGCCGCGCTCGGTGGAGCCGTCCATATATTCATCCAGATGATTTAATCCTTCTTCGCCCTCCAATTCCAGAATTGTAGCACGGGCGATCAGCTCGTTCTCAGAGTTGGAGCGGGAGAAGTTCAGGTATTTGCAGCCATACAAAATGGGAGGGCAGGCACTGCGGATATGCACATCCGCGGCACCATGTTCATACAGAAAATCAACGGTTTCACGCAGCTGCGTCCCGCGTACGACACTGTCATCTACAAACAGAAGCTTTTTCCCGCGAATCAGTTCGTCCACCGGAACCTGTTTCATTTTTGCGACCATGTTCCGTTCGCTTTGATTGGCCGGCATGAAGCTCCGCGGCCAGGTCGGTGTATACTTGATAAACGGTCGTGCAAAGGGCACTCCGCTTTCGTTCGCGTAGCCGATTGCATGAGGGGTACCGGAGTCCGGAACACCTGCTACATAGTCAATGTCCTGCGCGACGCCCTTTTCTTTATCGGCCTTTGCCATGATGCGGCCATTCCGGTAGCGCATGACTTCTACGTTTTTGCCCTCATAGCAGGCAGTCGGATAGCCATAATAGGACCATAGAAAGGCGCAGATTTTCATGTCCTTGCGCGGCTGCGCAAGCTGTATGATTTCATCCGGGGTAATTTCCGCAATTTCACCGGGGCCAAGTTCACGCACAACCTCATATCCTAATTTTTCTCCGGCATAGTCTTCAAATGTAACCGCGTGACCAAATTCATTCTTTTCAATTACAACAGGCAAGCGCCCCATTTTGTCGCGGGCGGCAATTAAATTTCCGCCGTCCTTCATAATCAGGATGGATGCCGTGCCGTCTATCATATCCTGTGCATATCGGATTCCGTCGGCAAATGTTCCTCGCTGATCAATGAGTGCGGCAATCAGCTCGTTTGAATTTACCTTCCCGCCGGTCATGCTGTCGAAGTGGCCGCCGGAGTTCGAAAGGTGATCATGAATCAGTTCCTCAGCGTTATTGATGATTCCAATTGTACAGATGGCGTACACACCTAATCGGGAACGAATCAAAAGAGGCTGCGGATCCGTATCGGAAATACATCCAATGGCGGATGTACCCTGCATTTCTTCGATAACGCCTTCGAATTTTGTGCGGAAGGGGGAGTTTTGAATGTTGTGGATCTCCCGCTGCATGCCAAGCTCTTTGTCCCAGGCCGCCATGCCTCCGCGGCGTGTACCGAGGTGGGAGTGATAGTCCGTACCGAAAAATACGTCTGCGATACAGTTGCGGCGTGAAACCGCGCCAAAGAAACCGCCCATAAGTACCCTCCTTTTATTTTGTCAGCTGTGCCTGCAGTGCGGCATCCTTTTCCAGAACCTTTTTTTCATCTGCAGCGCGGCGTGCAGCCAGCTTTTCGGCAAGTGCGTCATCGGATAGCGCAAGAATCTGCGCAGATAACAAAGCGGCATTCACGCCTCCGTTAATTGCAACAGTAGCGACCGGGATGCCGGAGGGCATCTGTACTGTTGACAGAAGTGCGTCAATGCCGTCGAGAACAGTAGATTTGCATGGGATTCCGATTACAGGCAGAGTGGTATTTGCCGCAATAGCGCCTGCCAAATGAGCAGCCATTCCGGCTGCGGCAATAATGACACCGAAACCATTCGATCGTGCGTGCATTGCAAAGGCACGCGCCTGTTCCGGAGTCCGGTGGGCGGAATACACGTGTACCTCGTAGGGTATACTGAGTGCATCCAGTGTTTCCATGGATTTTTGCAGGATTGGCAGATCGCTGTCACTGCCCATAACAATGCCGACTTTTTTCATGATAGCCTCCTAAAAACAGAAAATGGGCATGTTTTTGCTCAGACGAAAAACAGCCCATGGGGGATATGCACGAACCCCATGCGCGCAGGGTAGGAACAATCACCACAGCTATTGTATCATGAAATGAAAACACCCGTCAAGAAAGCAGAAAGACGATTCCTTATGCTGTTTTTGATGAAAAGACTGTGAATATTGTTGCAATTCGTGTATGTCAGTTCCATAGGCGAATCGTGGGGAATTGCCTTGCTTTTCGGCAAGAAAGTGAGAAACAAGGGGGCATTGCCGGTAGGGAATGCATTTTGACACAAAAAGAAAGCAGATTCAGACGATCAAATCTGAATCTGCCGACTTTATCCAGCTATGCCGGGAGGTACATCAAACCTCACCACAAAACCATGCCAAAACTGTGCCTACCTTATGCCCGTTCTACTTTGTTGGAACGGAGGCATCTGGTACAAGCGTACACATGGCAGGGAGTTCCATTCACGATGGCTTTCACCCGCTTTACATTGGGCTTCCACTCACGATTGGAACGTCTGTGGGAGTGGGAAACCTTAATACCAAAGGTTACGCCCTTGCCACAAAAATCACACTTCGCCATTCACTGCACCTCCCATCCAGACAGCAACTCTAAAAC
>CAVIFH010000167.1:0-4944 GCA_963641615.1 bacterium
GCATTGTCACCAATATTCAGATTGGTGCCGTTCTGACACCGGATTATGAGGAGGTCTTCCAGACATGGGAGGTCCACCAGATGGTCAATGAGGAGCTCGGCACGGACTATACCTATACCCAGCTTCAGAGCATGATCACGGTTACCAACCCGGAGGATACGCGGATATTGTATATCACTGCCCGGAGCACCGACCCTCAGTCCGCTGCGGACATTGCCAACGCCTATGCGAAGGCGGCAAAGAAATTCATTGTAGAGACCATGAATACCGATGAGCCCAGCACATTCTCCGTTGCCCTTGTGCCAAGCGTATCCAGCGGCGGCGGCATAACCGGAAAAATCATCCGCGGTATGCTTCTGGGCACGGTGCTGGCAGGCGGTATACTGCTGCTGATCTTCCTGCTGGATAATCGGCCCAAGTCTCCGGAGGATATCATGCGGTATGCGAATCTCCCCACGCTTGCTGTGATCCCCCTGAATAAGCAGCTTACCGGAGAGAATTATGGCGGAAGGAAAGGGGACAGAGCATGAATCAGTTGACAATGGCCCGTTTCCCGGAGCTGAACTACGCATGCACAGAGGCTCTCAATACGCTGTGTACCAATCTGTCTTACTGCGGATCGGATATCCGCACCATTCTCTTTACCAGCCGCTATGAAGAAGAGGGAAAGTCCAGCATTGCCATGAATGTGATGCGCACCTTCGCAAGCTACGGCAAGAAGGTTCTGCTGGTGGATGCGGATCTGCGCTGCTCTACGCTGGCGCGGCGCTACCGCTTTAACTATGCCAATCGGGACGCGGCCTATGGGTTAGCTCAGTATCTGGCTGGAATGTGCACCTTGGATGATGCTGTGTACCAGACCAATTTGCCGAATGCCTTCGTGCTTCCAGCGGGGCGGGATGTGCTGAACTCCATGCAGCTGCTGGCCTCTGCTCGATTCGGCGAGATGATGACGGGGCTTAAAAATTACTTTGATATTATTCTGGTGGATTCTCCTCCTGCGGGCGTGATCGTGGACGCCATAGAGATCGCAAAATTCTGTGACGGAGCCGTTCTGGTGGTCGGCTATAACAAGGGACGCGGGCAGGATATTGCGGAGGTTTCCGCCAATATTTCCAAAACCGGATGCCGTGTGCTTGGGGCTGTGATGAACGAAGTGAATATGAAGTCCTTCCGCAACCGGAAGTACTATTACCGCTCCGATCGCTACAGCGCTTACTATCACCGCTATGGCAATCCTGCCGAGCAGGGTCCTGCCCGCGGTGAAAAGGATTCTGGCGCAGGAAACGGAAAGTACGCGAAATAAATGGAACCTTTTGCAGATGTCCACCAGCATGTCCTTTGGGGACTGGATGACGGCCCCCAATCGGCGCAGGAAATGCACGCTCTCCTTCAGCAGGATGCTGAGGAGGGAGTCGGCATCGTTTATGCTACCTCCCATGCCTACCCTGCAGTGCAGCCCTTCGATATGGAGCGATACCGGGAGCGGCTTGCGGAAGCGAACGATTATTGCTCATCTCAGAGCCTCAATGTGAAGGTCCTTCCCGGGTGCGAGATCCACTACTGCGACAGCGTGCCGGATTCCTTATCCGCCGGGAAGCTGCCGACCTTGGGGGACACAAGATACGCACTCATTGAGTTCAGCCCGGATGTATCCCTTGACCGGATGCGGGACGGGGCGGACTGCCTGTATCGGGCGGGTTTTACGCCGGTGGTTGCCCATGTGGAGCGATATGCCTGCCTGCGGCGTTTCCCGGGCAGAGCGGCAGAGCTGCGGGATGAATATGGCCTGCTTTTCCAGATGAATTGCGACACGATTCTTGCCCCAAAGGGGTATCTTATGAAGCGCTTTGTGCTGAGGCTCCTGGATGCGAAGGCCATAGACATTGTTGCCAGCGACGCCCATGATGTTTTGCATCGCCCGGTTCGGATGAGGGAAGCTTACGAGGCTCTCTGCCGCCTGCGGGGTGAATCGGAAGCGAACCGAATGATGACATTCGGGCAGGGCAAAGCAGATAATAGATAATAAATCGGATTCCACTTTCGTGTGATCCTGTAAGGGGGTGAGGCCCATGGGGGAGAAAAAGGAAGCAAAGCAGTCCGGATTGCTTGCACTTCTGGATAAGCTGAATGCCCAGGGTGCGGATGACGCGGAAATTACCTACCAGATGCGGGAATATCTCAGCAGCCTTGCCAGAGAAAAGCATGTTCCGCTCCATGGCACCTTTGAGCTGACGCCCCTTTGCAACTTAAGCTGCAAGATGTGCTATGTGCACCTTACGCCCCAACAGCTGAGCGGGGAAGGAAAGCACCTGCTTACAGCGGAGCAGTGGAAAGGCATCATGGCTCAGGCAATTGAAGCAGGCATGCTGACTGCCACCCTCACCGGAGGTGAGGCACTTACATACCCCGCCTTTGACGAGCTCTATTTGTACCTGCTGGAGCACGGCGTGGGTATTACCCTGAAATCGAACGGCATTCTCCTGACGGAGGAGCGGGTTGCCTTCTTCCGGAAGCACCCGCCGGAGGGAATCCAGATCAGCCTCTATGGCGCGGACAACGACACCTACGAGGCAGTGACCGGCATGCGGAGCTTCGATGATGCCATTGGGGGGATTCGCCGCGTAAAAGAGGCGGGCATCCCGCTGGAGGTGTGCATCACCCCAAGCAGACCGGCACTCCCCGGCATGGAGAAGCTGCTGAAATTGGTAGATTCACTGGATGTGCCAATTGGGATATCCTCCATGCTGTATGCGGCCCGGGAGGAAACCGGCCGGGAGGTGCAGAGCCTGCAGCTTTCACTGGATGAATATGTGGCCCTATACAAGATGCGGGCGGATTTGAAGGGCAGAACCCTCGTTCCCGTTCCGGAGAGCCAGCTTCCCAGACCAGGAGGCGGCAGCTGTACCCCGGTGCAGGGTCTGCCCTGCGGGGGCGGAAATTCGTCCTTCGCGGTGCACTGGAATGGATGGATGCACCCGTGCCTGTCATTGGATGACATCCGCTTCGACGTGCTGCACGGGTCATTTTCAGACGGATGGAATCATATCCGGTCGGAGGTTGACAGGTGCCTTTTCCCCGGGGAGTGCACCGGGTGCGTCTATCAGGGCATTTGCACCCCATGCATCGTCAGCCATGAATGGGGCGGGGAACCGGGGCATCCGAACTCCGCGTTCTGTGAACGTTCCCAGCGGATGTTCGCGGAAGGGCTGGCAGTTAAAAAGCAATCAACAAAAAAGGAGATAGATTACAATGAAGAAAGCATACCAAAAGCCGGCTGCGAAGAAAGTAAATTTTAATTTTGAGAAGGTTGTTGCATCAAGTGACGTATGTGAATCAGGAATTGTTTTGAAGTTTATGCCGGGAAGTAAATGCGGTTCTCATACGCCTGATCAGATATTCAGTGGTGTTAGTACAGCATCCCTTGATCCGACTAAATGCGGCTGGCAGTCTACAAATGAATAGTTGATGTTGCGTAGAGTAGTTCAAATCGCAAAGATTGTTGTAGAATCTGATGTTGTCCAACAAAATTGGGCATATTTTCTAATTAAGAAAGACTGCGCACAAGAGAATATGCTGTTCAGTTTGACACAGGCAGATGTTCCATATGTACCGCTTCAAAAGAGATCTTTGCAGGACATTTTTGAGTTCTCCGGCAAAACGGCAGATATTCAGCCTCTCCCCAATGGTGACTGGCTCATGCGAAACCCGATGGACTCCCATGCGCTGCCCATTCGCTGCTCCCCGGACTACCGAGAGGCAAAAATTTACTGCCCGGATGAAAGCTGTCTGGGGGAGAGTACTGCCCTCGATCTGATGCGCCTCCCTGTTGAGTGCAGCTTCATTTATCACAGTATTGTTTCCCTCCATGCGGCCTGCGTGGATCTTCAGGGCAAGGCTCTATGCTTTACGGGGGACTCGGGGATAGGAAAGTCCACCCGGGCCCTCGCGTGGCGCGATGCCCTGGGGGCGGAATTCATCAGCGGCGACCGCCCGGCGATCCGCCTCGAAAAGTACGGCGCCACTGCCTGTGGTGTACCATGGGATGGCAAGGAGCAGATTTTTCGCAATATTGAGCGTCCACTCTGCGCCATCATGGAGGTACGCCGGGCGCCCTTTACGCGGATCCGGGCTCTTACACCGGAGCAGGCATTTCGGGTGCTTATCCGCCAGAGCTTTGTGCCCATGTGGGATGCGGACACGGCGGCTCTCGCCATGGTGAATGTGCATGCGCTTTGCCGCAAGGTACGGGTATACCGTCTGTTTTGCGGCCCGGATAATCAGTCCGCCGCGGAGGCGGAAGACATTCTTTTTCATAATACTCAGCTTATTAAGGAGGAATTACCGGAAATGCAGATAAAGCAGGGATTCGTCCTCCGCACCGTTGCGGGGGAACATATGGTCATGCCTACCGGTGAGAATATCGGGAAATTCGGCGGCGCCGTGGTGCTCAGCGACGTGGCAGCGTTTATTTTTGAGCAGCTGCGTCAGCCCATCTCCCGGGAGGATCTTCTGGATCTGGTGCTGGGGGAGTATGATGTTGACGCAGCCTCCGCCGGGGCGGATCTGGATGAGCTGATAGAGCAGTTTCGCAGTATCGGAATTCTGGAGGAGTAACCGCTGAATGAAACCACTGCTGAAAGAACTCTGGCTTCGGGATCGGCGCTCCTTTATCGAAATTCTTGCGTGGAACATTGGGGTATCTCTTTTGAGCGGCGTGGGTATTGTAATGCTCGTGCCGCTTCTCAATATGCTGGAGATTGGAGACAGCCGCCTCCCGGCGTGGCTGATGGCGCTCTCGTACCCGGCCCGGGTGGGGATACTCCTGATCTCCTATCTGCTGCTTGTTACGGTAAAAGCGCTGCTCTCCCGCAGACTTACCATTCGCGAAAGTGAATTTATCGAGGATACCGGCCTTCACCTGCGGCAGGAACTGTATACTGC
>CAVIFH010000168.1:0-4934 GCA_963641615.1 bacterium
GGATCACTTTGGCTGGAAATCCTTTAAGGCACTCAGCCCGAAGAAGAAGCTCCAGCACATTCTATATTATTACAAGTGGCATTTTTTAGCAGCAGTCCTATTGCTGTGCCTGCTCTTTTCGCTGATTTCCGATGTCCGGGAAAATGCGAAGGATGTACTGATTTCCGGCATCTTCGTAAATACCGCCGTTGATCAGTCCGGCTATGACTATTTGCAGCAGGGCTACTGGGAAAGCTGCGGCAGCGACAGCGGAAGCAGAGCAGATCTGGTGACATACCGGCATATTGACACCGGAACCGGTGCGCTGGATCAGGAGGACGCCGCGTCCTTTATGGTCATCACAAGCATGATTGCCGCCGGAACACTGGATTATATCATTACGGATGAGGCAACACTGGAATATTTTCTTCAGCAGGAAGTGGTTCTGGATCTGAAGGATGTTTTTTCGGAAGAGGCGCTTTCAAAATATGATGTCATCGAAGCGGACGGGACTGCAGCCGCAATCCGGCTGAACGCTTCCGATTTTGCTCAAAAATATCCCCTTACGGAGGAAAACAGCTGTCTTCTCCTGGCTGTGTCCACCCAGGATTATGAGAAAGATATACGATTTATACAATATGTGATGGGCTATTGATCTATGTAACTATGTAAAATCAGGAAGAAGAGGTGCAATTGCAATGAAAAGAGGCGCCGCCCTGCTGCTGTGTATGGTGCTGCTTGTCTCCGCTGCCGTATGTGTATACGCGGACAGCCAAAAGCTGCTGTATCCCGGGCTGAGCATTCAGGGAGAGAGTGTTTACTGCGCCGGTGTTCCTCTGGACGGCGGCACGCTGGAGGTGTCAGTCGATGGGAGCAGCATTGATTTCTCTGTCTCCACCATTCAGGATTCCCAGCTTGGAGTAACTTATTACTGCGTTGTGAGCGTTACAAGCGCACTGAGCAATATTCAGCGGGAACAGCAGCACGCCGGTCTGGTCGCGCTGAGTGAGGCACTGCGTCCAAATGACTCCATGGTGCTTGTAACAATGGGGCGGGAGGTTGCCTTCGGTGAAAAGCTCTCGGACCATGAGGCGATCGCAAACGCAATCGAGCAGGCATGCTCATACGACACCTATGGTACAAATTTTCTGGAAGGCGTTGACACGATCCTGAGCACCATCAGCGAACAGGAGACCGGCTTCAGCAGTCTGGTATTTTTTACTGACGGAAAGGACAATGCCGGAGGCGTCGTCAAATTCACCGAAGACCAGATCGCGCGCATCATCCAGTCCAGCGGCAGGGCTGTGAGCTTTATCGCGCTGCTGACCCCGGGGGTCACTGCCTATGACCTTAAGAATGTGCAGAAGCTGGAGGAATATGCAGATGTGTCCCTCGGCGGAATTTATCGGGAACCATATCTTGAGGATAATAAAAATTATGTCAACGCCGCTGAAAATGCCGCACGGGAGGTTGTCAATCAGGTCAGCGACTGGACCATTCTCCAAATAAGCACCGACGGCCTTCCCCGTGATGAAAAAGAGGCCGTGCTGACCGTAACATGGACAGGCAGCGGGCGTACCATATCCGATTCCGTTTCAATTCCTACGGAAGATCTTCCGCCGCTGCCGGAGCCAACGCAGCCGGAAACCGAGCCGGAAACGCTCCCACCGACGCAGGCTCCAACCATTCCCGAGACCGAGCCTGTGATTATTCCGGAATATGAGGCAGAGGAGCCGGACAACACCCTGTATTATATCATCATAGGCAGCGGTGTGGCTCTGCTGCTGATCATACTCACAATTATCATTGTATCCGCTCGAAAGAAAGCAGCATCCCGCCGCCGTGATGCGCACAATGCGGAGGGCGCAAAAAAAGAGCCGCCTGCAGGCAAACCGATACATGCAGCATCTGCCCCGGCTGCCGCCGTCGTGCCGGAGAAGCAGCCGGAGCCGGAAGCACCGGTCAGGCAGGAGGCACCTCGAATTGACATTCCGCCCTTGGGGAAGAGAGAGGACCCGGATTCGCAGCATGATCCTGAAAATCAGGCATTAAATGAAAGTACTCTCTCGCGGCAGAATCCCTCTGAGCATGAAAAAATTCCCCCTGAGCATCCGGAAGGGGGAGACGTGCTGAATACCTCCGCCATGCTCCTCCGTAAAGAGGAAGAGGCTCCTGCAAAAGAGGAGAAGTCAGCACCGCAGGATCAGATCGTACTCAGCCTGGACGACGCGCTGTTCCGGCTTAAAGCAAAGCTTGAAGAATCCGAGTCCGCACCCGCTGTAAATCAGGCTGCTTCCAAACCGGCAGAGCCTGTGCCGGATGAGGCAAAAAGCTTCTCCGTCCAGCTGTCCGAGCCCCTCATTCACATGCCGGAGGACAGCCAAAAATCTGAGGTCCCGGTGCTCCACGATTATGCGGTTCCCGAAGGCAGTGCCAAGCCTGACAATTCAGGCTGCAATGCTCCGGAGCAAAAGCAGCAGAGTCAGGCCTGTGCGCCCGGCATCTCTGACAGTGCGCAGCCCTACGGTGCCGTACCGGACAGCACGCAGCAGGAAGCGCCGGCCGTCCCCGCCCCTGCACCCGCTCCCCAGCCGGTACAGCGCGGCAATGTATCCGGGTGCACCGTGCGTCTGATGCCGGAGGGCAACCCGGGAGGCTCAATATACGTCACCATGGATGCCAACAGCCGGTGTACCTTCGGCAGAAACAGCAAGTCGCAGGTTATCCTGAACGCGAAGGACACTTCCCTTTCCGGGCTGCATTTTGAACTGCAGTGGGACGGGAAAACATTGTACATCACAGACCGCGAATCAACCAACGGCACTTCCCTTACCGGCATTCCCCAGCGCCCCGGGCGCTGGTCCCGGGTAGAGTCCGGTTCCACCATCGGTGCAGGCTCCATTCGCTACAAAGTAAAAATCACGAAGTAATCGCGCAATATACCGCCGTCGGGCAGAGGGTACTCATTTTGCTGAGCTCCTCTGCCCGATTTTTTGACAAACAGCAGAAAAAACCCCGTACCGAAATCGGTACGGGACTGGTGGGGGAAGGTGGATTCGAACCACCGAAGCGATAAGCAGCAGATTTACAGTCTGTCCCCTTTGGCCACTCGGGAATTCCCCCCTATGAAGCCGCGCTGAAAATGCTGGAGCCGGTAGACGGACTCGAACCCCCGACCTGCTGATTACAAATCAGCTGCTCTACCAGCTGAGCTATACCGGCAACTTTTCGCGCAACACTGGCATTATAGCACAGGTTATGAAAAAGTCAAGAACTTTTTTATTCCCCTGAAAATTGCCTCACTCGCCAGAGAAAACGCGGCCCTCTATGCCTCTGCTATTCACGCAAATCCGGAATGTAGACGTTGATATCCACGTCTCCCTCAATGCCGGGTACGGTACCCTCGCAGGTGTACTGCCACATTTCCACACGATAAGGGAATGTCATCCGGTCCTGGTACAGGGCAAGCCAGAACGGATAGTCCTCCAGCTCGTTCAGGTACAGCATCTTGGATGCCTGGGTCCAGTTGAAGTAAACCATCGGGTCATAGCCCCGGCTGCTCATCTCATCGCAGAAATAGCGAAGCATATCCGTAAGCAGGCGGCGGTCAACGTCCTTCGTGCGCCCCTCCTCCGCATTGGCAACCTCCCAATCGAGCACAATGGGGTACGTCAGTTCATAATCGCCCAGAATTTCCAGCATGAATTCGATTTCTTCGTATACCTCATCCAGGCTGGTAGCCTGTGAGAAAAAGTACACGCCAATGGGGATCCCGGCGGCAGCCGTTCCGGCCAGATTCTGCTGAATGTACTCATCCTCCACCAGCGTACCCTTGCTGCCCCAGCCCCGGTAGCCAAGGCGCAGCATGGCGAAATCCACGCCGGATGCCTTCACCGCAGTCCAGTCAATATCGTGCTGGAATGCAGAGACATCTACACCGACATAGCTCTCCTGCTTCAGGCAGTACAGGTAATTGTGCTTGTTGTATTGAAAATCGTATTGATCAAAGGGATTTTCTTCCGGCGGAATGGTTGGTTCCTCTGTCGGGCCGGTTTCATCCGTCGCCGAAACGGGGTTATCCTTCAGCTCTTTTTCCTCTTCAATGTGAAGGCTGTACAGCAGTGAATCCGGGTCATCGTTGCCCTGCGCGCTGCCGTCAAAGAGCTTTGGCGCAAAATAGGATACACATATCACAATTACGAGAGCAGCCGCGCAGATTGCCGCAATTACGCCCAGCACAACAACCGTGCCGCTCGTATGCGGACTGCGCGCGTCATCATCTTCATCAACGTATACATAATCATCGGAGTCTTCCAGTTCATCCTCATTGTCAAGGAATTCGTCATCCGATTTGGAATGCCTCATATTTTTTGCTCCTTTGCCGTCGGTGTTCCATTGGGTCATAATATACCATAGAAATGCCCCTCACACAAGAAAAAATTCCCGAGGCAGCACAGTGCGATGAAGCAAGCTCCGTCAGTAAAAAGGAAGCCCCCGGAATGACCTTCCGAGGGCTGCACGAGATATCAGTCAGTAACGTAGGGCAGCAGTGCAATCTGACGTGCGCGCTTAATTGCGCTGGTCAGGTCACGCTGGTGAGCTGCACAGGTGCCGGTGGTACGGCGGGGCAGGATCTTGCCGCGCTCGGACGTGTAACGGCGGAGCTTTGCAGTGTCTTTATAGTCAATGCTGGTCACTTTATCCACGCAAAAAGCGCAAACTTTTCTGCGCTTGCGGGGACGCATACGCTGTTCGTTGGCCATGGTTTTTCCTCCTTTGTAAGCTTCTTAGTGAAAAAGTTCTTTAGAACGGCAGCTGCGCATCATCATCGTCCATCATTGCGAACTCCGATGCGGAATCACTTGGAGCAGTAAAGCTGCCATAGCTGGGAGCGGGAGCACTGCCGTAACTCTGGGCAGCAGGAGCACTGCCGTAACTCTGGGCAGCAGGAGCAC
>CAVIFH010000169.1:0-4930 GCA_963641615.1 bacterium
CCCGATGCACTCTGTGCACCGGGAGCGAAAACGCAGAAATCAGGACACTGCCACAACAGGGGGGCAGGGGTAGCCGAGGAAAAGCGAAACCAAAATGCATGCCAGAATTGAAACACAGGCGGTAACCATCCACAGGCTTCTGCGGCGTGTCAGCTCACGCGTGAGGTACAGCCAAGCAATCCCGAGAACTGAGACCAGAATGGACAGGACCGCAGAAATCACCTTGATAGCAGCCCATCCGCCAACGCGGCCGGCAGCGAACATATAAAGCAGGAAAAAAACGGCATCACAGATCAATACCTTCACCATAATGCTTTCCATCTCGCGATAGCGGTTTCGACTGCGCTTACTGCCTGCCATGGTACAATCCCTCCATAAATTAACTGTGCTCATATTATCACGTTCGTCGATAAATTGCAATCCTGACACATAATTTTTTTACGTCAACGCATCATAAACGCATCATAAACAGATCGCTATTTCATCCGGCGTTACATTACAGGGAAGATACAGTATTTTGACACCGGCTTTAACAGCGGCGTCCAACGCTGTCCCAAATTCCGGATGCATGGCTCTGTTAGGCAGCACATTTGTGACACCGGGTATGGCGATCACAAAGGCAATGAAGCATTCATATCCTTCGCCGACCGCTTTTGCAAGCTCATGGAGATGCTTTACGCCGCGCTCTGTGGGGGCGTCCGGGAAATAGCCGATGCCGGCAATTTCGAGGGTACACCCTTTGACCTCAATGAAGGCCCTGCGGCCGCTGTATTCCAGATAGAAATCCACTCGGGAATTCCCATAGATGCATTCCGGTTTCAGAAGCTGAATGTCCGGAAATTGCTGCGGTCCGGCTTCCAGCCATTCTTTCACTGCTGTATTTGGGACCTGGCTGTCAATGTTTATCCAGCCAATTCCGCTTTTATAGACCGAAACCAAGTCATATTTTGTCTTACGCTTTGGGTTATTCGAAAGAGCAAGGGTGACATCTGCGCCGGGCAAAAGCAGCTCCTTGCAGCGTCCGGTGTTTTTTACATGCACTGTTTCGATATTCCCGTTTACTGCAGCATGGGCAACGAAACGATTGGGACGGTCTATGAATTTCCCTGAAATGGTATTTTTGTATTTCATAACTTTTTGTAAGGCAGAAACATTTTTCGATTTGTGCCGATAGTGCTGTAAATGCATACAGCAGGCATACCGCCGCTTCCGGTAATATGCCTGCTGACTGTAATTCCAGACGATTAACTTAGGTTTAGTCGGCCATATCCTTAATGGCAGCCTGTGCGGCAGCAAGACGTGCAATCGGCACACGGAACGGACTGCAGGAGACGTAATCCAGACCGATTCTGTGGCAGAATTCTACAGAACTCGGGTCACCGCCGTGCTCACCGCAAATACCGCAGTGCAGATCCGGACGGACGGACTTGCCCTTTTCAATGGCCATCTTCATCAGAGAGCCGACGCCCTCCTGGTCGAGCTTTGCAAAGGGATCGCTCTCATAAATCTTTGCGTCGTAATAGGAACCGAGGAATTTCCCGGCATCGTCACGGGAGAAGCCAAAGGTCATCTGGGTCAAGTCGTTGGTTCCGAAGCAGAAGAATTCCGCTTCCTTCGCAATTTCATCGGCGGTCAAGCAGGCACGGGGAATTTCAATCATAGTGCCTACCTCATATTTCATCTGAGCACCGGCCGCTGCGATTTCCTCATCAGCCGTTTTCACGACCACTTTCTTAACATAAGCCAGTTCCTTGACTTCACCGACCAGGGGAATCATGATTTCCGGGACGATGTTCCAGTCGGGATGCGCCTTTTTCACGTTGATTGCGGCACGAATAACAGCCTTTGTCTGCATGGCGGCAATCTCAGGGTAGGTAACAGCCAGACGGCAGCCGCGGTGACCCATCATAGGATTGAATTCATGGAGTGACGCAATGATGGCGCGGATGCTTGCAACAGACTTATGCTGCGCATTGGCGAGCATTTCAATTTCATAGTCGCTGGTGGGTACAAACTCATGCAGGGGAGGATCCAAGAACCGGATGCACACGGGTGTGCCCTCCAGTGCCTCATACAGAGCTTCGAAATCACTCTGCTGATAGGGGAGAATCTTTGCCAGAGCTGCTTCACGTTCTGCGGCAGTGTCAGAGCAGATCATCTCCCGGAAGGCAGCGATTCTCTCTGCGTCAAAGAACATGTGCTCCGTGCGGCACAGGCCGATTCCTTCGGCACCCAGTTCTCTTGCCTTCTTGGCATCTCTCGGCGTATCTGCATTGGTACGGACGCGCAGACGGCGATATTTATCAGCCAGAGCCATGATGCGTCCGAACTCTCCGGCAATTTCGGCATCAACGGTTGGAATAATTCCGTCGTAGATGTTGCCGGTGCTGCCGTCGATGGAGATATAATCTCCCTCGTGGAATGTCTTTCCGCCAAGGGTAAACTGCTTGTTCTCCTCGTCCATATTGATTTCACCGCAGCCGGAAACACAGCACGAACCCATGCCGCGGGCCACAACGGCTGCGTGGGAGGTCATGCCGCCGCGAACGGTCAGAATGCCCTGCGCAGCCTTCATGCCGGTGATGTCCTCCGGAGAGGTTTCCAGACGAACCAGCACGACTTTTTCCTTGCGTGCAGCCCAGGCTTCCGCATCCTCAGCAGAGAATACGATCTTGCCGCAGGCGGCTCCGGGGGAGGCACCAAGGCCTCTTCCGATAGGAGTGGAAGACTTGAGCGCCTTTGCGTCAAACTGGGGGTGCAGCAGGGTGTCCAGGTTTCTGGGGTCGATCATGGCGACGGCTTTCTTTTCGTCAATCATGCCTTCGTCCAGCAGATCGCACGCAATTTTCAGTGCAGCCTTTGCGGTGCGCTTTCCGTTGCGAGTCTGGAGCATATACAGCTTCCCGTTTTCTACGGTGAACTCCATATCCTGCATATCGCGGTAATGATCCTCAAGCAGAGCACAGACCTGTGTAAACTGCTTGTAGGCCTCCGGGAATTTCTCCGCCATCTGCGCAATGGGCATGGGGGTGCGCACACCGGCAACCACATCCTCGCCCTGTGCGTTGGTCAGGAACTCGCCCATCAGATGCTTTTCTCCGGTTGCCGGGTCACGGGTGAAGGCAACGCCGGTACCGGAATTGTCATTCAAGTTGCCGAATACCATGGGCATGACATTGACAGCAGTGCCCCAGGAGTAGGGGATATCATTGTCACGGCGGTAGACATTCGCCCGGGGGTTATCCCAGGAGCGGAAAACGGCACGAATGGCTTCATACAGCTGAACTTTCGGGTCACTCGGGAAGTCGGTGCCGAGCTTTGCTTTGTACTCTGCCTTAAATTGTCCGGCAAGGTCCTTCAGGTCTTCGGCTGTCAGCTCAACATCGAACTTGACGCCTTTCTTTTCCTTCATCTGGTCAATCAGCTGCTCGAAATACTTCTTTCCGACCTCCATAACGACATCGGAGAACATCTGAATGAAGCGGCGATAGGAGTCCCATACGAACCGGGCAAACTTCGGATCCGGATTTCCCTTGATCATAGCATTTACGACATCGTCGTTCAGGCCGAGATTCAGGATGGTATCCATCATGCCGGGCATGGAAGCTCTTGCACCGGAGCGGACGGATACAAGAAGAGGATTTTCCAGTGAGCCGAATTTTTTGCCGTTGATTTGCTCCATCTTGTCCACATATTCTATAATCTGAGACATGATTTCATCATTAATCTTCTGGCCGTCCTCGTAATACTGGGTGCAGGCTTCGGTAGAAATAGTAAAGCCCTGGGGGACAGGCAATCCAATATTGGTCATTTCGGCCAAATTGGCGCCCTTACCACCCAGGAGCTCGCGCATTTTTCCGTTGCCCTCGGTGAACAGGTAGACGTACTTGTGAGACATAAGCTAATACCCCTTTCCAATTTTCGGGCGAACCCCATTCGCCCTTTTCTTTTCACTTCTCAATCATATTCTGAATGCTCAGACAGTATAGCATAGGAATTATGAAAATGCAAATATTTTTCACAACACAATGATAAAAATAAATAAATATCGATATAAGCCTATTGACTAAATTGTACTAATTTAACAATCTTGTGAAAAAAGGCAGCAGGATATGCATCCGACTGCCTTTAAATTGCGTGCGGGAAAGAGACCTTACGGGTTATACAGCAGCATGGATATCCATGTGACTACATTCTGACCATACTGGAAGGAAAGTCCGTTTTCCTCCAGAACCGGGATTACATTGATGCCCTGACTTTCCACGCAAGGGTGCATTTTATCCGGATGGCGGCATGGTTTTCCGCTTAAAATGGCGCATTCCGGGCAAATTGCGCAGCTTTCTGTTGAAAGCACAAAAGGTTCAGCGCCCAGCTCTCTTAAAATCTGAGCCGCCTCGTTGGTGATATCCTCATGGTCACCGCGGGTTGCCAGAGTCTGCTCCAGACTGGAGATGTCCTCGACCTCGGCAGCCGTTGCAATGACGAGGCAGCTCTGATATCCTGTACAGTGTTCTTTGCATTCCTTCACAGATCCAACACCCGGAGGGCATGCCCAGGTTTTCCCGTATTGCGTACATTCATGCTCACAGATCCAGCGAACCCGGTCGGAAAATTCCAGCTTCTGCGGTGATGTAAAGAAAAAGGCATACAGCGGAAGCTCTGCAAGGCGCTGTTCAAGCAGCTTCTGGTTCATGCAAATTCCTCCACGATTTTCTGACATCCTTCGTATAAATCCTGCCATGTGGATACAAAATCACCGGTATACCATGGGTCGGCCACATCGTGATCCAGAAGAGACCGTATTTTTTGAGGGTTCTCCGGAAGCATACGGGAAAGGTAACGGCGGTTTTTCACATCCATATAGTAAATACGGTCAAAACTGCGGTAATCTTCCTGCGTTATCTGCCTCGCACGATGCCCTGCACCGGAA
>CAVIFH010000170.1:0-4926 GCA_963641615.1 bacterium
AAGCCGCCCTTGCGGAGCAGTTCATCATGGCTGCCGCTTTCAATTACATCGCCGTCCTTCAGGACGAGAATCATATCCGCGTTCTGGATCGTAGACAGGCGGTGTGCGATCACAAAGGAAGTGCGTCCGGTCATGAGCCGATCCATTGCCTTTTGGATGAGGACTTCGGTTCGGGTATCAACAGAACTGGTGGCCTCGTCCAGAATCAGCATAGGTGCATTGCGGAGCATAGCTCTTGCAATCGTGACAAGCTGGCGCTGCCCCTGTGACAGACTCACTTTATCGTCCAGCACAGTATCATATCCATCCGGCAGGGTCTTGACGAAGTGATGCAGGCCAACAGCTTTGCTGGCGGCAATCACCTGTTCGTCTGTTACATTAGGTGTCAGATACACCATGTTTTCACGGATCGTTCCCTCAAACAGCCATGTATCCTGCAAGACCATACTGAACTGCTGATGAACAGCCTCGCGGGTCACATCTGTTACAGGAACGCCGTCAATCAAAATCCGGCCGCCATTCACCTCATAGAAACGCATGAGCAAATTGACAAGAGTGGTCTTGCCCGCACCTGTCGGGCCGACAATCGCAATTTTCTGTCCGGGGCGGACACGCAGATTAAAGTCTTTGATGATGGGCTTCTCCGGGTCATAGCCAAAGCGCACATGACGGAACTCCACACTCTCGGCTTTTTCCGGGAGCAGTTTTGTTTTTGTGCTTTCGTCTGCCATTTCCGGTTCATTCAGGAAAGAAAATACACGGACGCTGGCAGCGGAAAGACGCTGCATATTCTGCATTGCCTGTGCAAGCTGGCTCAAAGGGTTGCTGAAAAAGTTGACATACATCATAAATGCCATGATAACGCCGAAGTCGATCATGCCCTTCATCGTCAGAACAGAGCCGACCGCGCAGACCGCAACATAGCCAAGATAGCCAACAAAAGTCATCAGCGGCATCATCATGCCGGAAAGGAACTGCGCCCGCCAACTGCTGTTGTAAAGGAACTGGTTTCTTCCCTCAAAGGTTTTGTCCGCCTCGGCGCTGTGGTTATAGACTTTAACGATATTGTGGCCGGAGTAAATTTCTTCGATATATCCGTTCAGGCTGCCAAGTCCCTCTTGCTGCTGCATGAAGTATTTCTGCGACTGCGACATGATAACCATAACCAGCGCCGTACCGAGCAGGCTTGATACAATGGCTGTCAGCGCCATGATCCAGTTGGTAACAAACATAATGATGAGTGCGCCAATGAACATCACCGACGCGGAAAGCATAAGGCCAAGGCTTTGGTTCAGCGTCGTTCCGATGGTGTCCACATCATTTGTCATGCGGCTCAGAACATCTCCCTGAGAGGTAGAATCAAAGTAACTGAGCGGCAGACGGCTGAACTTTTGGAGCAGGCTGGTACGCAGATTTTTAGAGATTGCCTGCGTCACATTTGCCATAATGACACCCTGCACAAAATTCAGTACGCTGCCTGTAACATAAAGAATGACCAGAAGAACAGCCAAATGCTTCAAAGCCTGCATATCCACCATACCGCCGCCAAGCGCACCGCTGATCTCATTGACCATGCCGCGCAGCTTGTCAGGTGCCATGATCTGCAAAACAGTTGCACCTACGATGAATAGCAGAGAAATCAAAATAGCCGGAATATGTTTGCGGCTGAAAGAAAAAAGCTCGTTCCACGCCTGCTTCGGCGTCATTGTATTCTCATTGTTCATGCGTCCAATTCCTCCTTACTGAGCTGATTTTCCGCAATCTCCCGGTAAATAGCGCAGGAGTGCAGAAGCTCTTTATGTGTGCCGATCCCGACGATCTTACCCTCGTCCAGCACAACGATCTTGTCAGCGTCCATAATCGTGCCGACGCGCTGTGCCACGATCATACTCGTTACACCAGCCGTTTCCTTTTTCAGTTCCCGGCGCAGAATACGGTCGGTCTTATAGTCCAGAGCAGAGAAAGAATCATCGAAAATATAAATTTCCGGGCGGCGATGAATGGCTCTTGCGATAGAAAGGCGCTGCTTCTGACCGCCAGAAAGGTTTGTACCGCCCTGTGCGACTTCTGCCTGATAGCCTCCGTCCATCTTTTCTACGAAGTCAGAGGATTGTGCAATCCGGGCGGCTTGTTTTACCCCATCAAGGGCGGCTTCGCGCCCATTATCGCCAAAGGCAACATTGGACTCCACCGTGCCTTTGAACATGACTGCCTTCTGCGGCACATAACCGATTTTGTTATAGAGCGCGTGTTCTTCATAGTCCCGAATATCTACATCGTCAATCAGGATCGTTCCCTCGGTTGCGTCGAAGAAACGGGGAACAAGATTGACAAGCGTGGATTTACCGCTGCCGGTTGAGCCGATAAAGGCAATGGTTTCACCCTGATTGACGGTAAAGCTGATATTCTGCAAAACGGGTTCCGTTGCGTCCGGGTATCGGAAACCGACATTGCGGAACTCGATTTTTCCCGTGATACCCGGCTTGCCCTCCGTTGCCTGACCAAAGGTGATGTTGGAACGGGTATCCAGAACCTCATTGATACGCTTTGCGGATACTCTGGCACGGGGCAGGAAAATAAAAGTCATGGAAAGGCTCATAAACGCCATCAGGATTTGCAGGGAGTAGAACACAAAGGATACCGTATCGGAGAAGATCATCACGCGGCCGCCAAGGTCAGAAGCATTGATAAGTACCGCACCGATCCAGTACAGCGCAACTCCCAAAATATTTACGAGGACATTCATAGCCGGGTTCATCAGAGCCATTGTCCGCATGGTAGTAAGGTTGGCATTTGTCAAGACCTGATTGCTGATCTCAAATTTATCCTCCTGATACTTTTCCGCATTGTAAGCACGGATGACGCGCAGACCTTGCAGATTTTCCCGTGTCAGGCCATTAACCTTATCCGTCAGGTCTTGAATTTTAGTAAAGACAGGGTTCAGTACAAAGATAATACCGATCAGCACCAGCGCCATAACGAGGGCATCCAGCAGCGTCACCATCGTCCATGCCGTTCCCTTATCCACGATCTTGAGCAGCGCCCATACAATCGTGATCGGCGCACGAACGACCATCGAAAGCAGCATACCCAGCAGTAATTCCACCTGCGTAATATCGTTGGTAGAACGGGTAATCAGACTGGCCGTGGAAAACTGGTTGATCTCCTCCATTGAGAAAGAATCGACCTTATGGAAAAGTCTGCTCCGCAAATCTCTTGAAAAGGACGCGGTGATCTTTGCGGAAAAGTAACCAATGACAAAGGCGCAGATTACACTTCCCACGGCGCACAGCAGCATATATCCTCCGGTAAGCCAGACTTCCCGCAGGGAGCTTCCGGGCGTCTGCACCAGCGTTGTGATTTGTGACATATACTCCGGCAGCTTCAAATCAAGCCATACCTGTCCGAAAATGAACAGCAGGCCGATTGCTGCCTGTCCCCATTGTTTTGGGTTCAGGTATCGAAATAATTTCAGCATAATGTTCTCCTTTTATAATAATGAATGTTCATTTATGTTGTGGCTGAAAAGTGTGCGGGAGCTCACACGCGGATACTCCCGCACAAATTCAAATCTGTTTGCCAAGCTGATAAGCCTGTTCCAGATAATCGGTCTTCACCAAGGCAGCTCCTTTCCATCCCGGAAGAAACCGCCTGTCGGCCCATCATCGGGCAGCATAGCAGCCCAGGTGACGCTTTTTGCGCTTTCCTGTACCGGGCGTCCAAATCCCATTCCAAAGGAATCCGTAATATCCGGGCAAACGGCATTAACAAGAATATGGTCGCCCGCCAGTTCCTTTGCGGTCTTGACGGTAAGGCCGTTGACCGTCAGCTTGCTCAGACCATAGCCGGAACACGGAATACCAAGCTGGCCATTCAGGAACCCGTACTGCGGATCGTTATAAGAGCCTGCACCGCTGGAAACATTGACAATTCTGCCATGTTCCGATTTACGGAGCAGCGGAATGAACTTCTGTGTCACATTCCAAGTGCCAAGGACATTGGTTTCAAAAGTCAGGCGGATCTCGTCAAGGCTTTCTTCCTCAACACTTTTTCCCGCACCCATACGAGCGGCGTCATTGATAAGCACATCCAGCTTTCCATATTCCCGCATAACCTGTTCGGCTGCCTGCTTTGCGCTTTCCTCGCTGGTAATATCCAGTACCACATAGGATGCGCTGATCCCCTGATCCGTCAACTCTTTTGTCAGCGGGGCAAGCTGCTCCGCTTTCCGTGCAGCCAGAATGACATGGTAGCCATGCTGCCCCAACTGTTTTGCTGTTTCAAAGCCAAGCCCACCCTTACGGCCTGAGCCTGTAATCATTGCAATATTCATATTACTTCTCCTTTACCTTGATTTCTTCGCCAAGCTGGAAGTAGCCGGAAAGCGGTGCATCCAGAATAGGGCGTACTTTTGCATAGTCGATTTTCCCGTCCGTCAACACATCCTCACGGGCATAGGTGTTCACAATATTTACGACGAAAATATCAAACTCCGGGCGGTCATACACATCAATGACTTCACACTCCATAGAAACCGGGGCGTTTTTAATCATCGGTGCGCCTTTTAAGGTGCCGCGCTCTACTTCAAAGACCTGTGACTTATCCACCTGTGCGCCGGAAACGCTGCCGACATAATTCATCTTTTCCAGCATTTCAGGCGAGGTCAGGTTAATGCTCAGGGTCTTGTTTTTCTTGATACCTGCGTTAGAATAGTGCATTTTTCCCATACTCAAAGAGAGCGTATGAAAGTCCATCACACCAACATGGGCGATGGCGTTAAAGTTTACCCGTCCGTTCTGCTCAGAGCCAACTACGGCCACAGGCAGTGGATACATGGCGATCACAGAGCCAAGATTTTTTCTCACTTCAAGATACCTCCTATTTATTCCTGATCTTCAAATTCAATGACCCACGGAAACGGCTGCG
>CAVIFH010000171.1:0-4891 GCA_963641615.1 bacterium
GATAACGCAGAGCACGGCCTCGGCATGTACACCGCGCAGGCTGTCATCCGTGAGTCCCTGGCCAACAAGGTCAAGGCTGTCATGGAGAACACAGCTGACGAAGACCGCAAGGCCGCCTGCCAGGCTTGGCTGGATACCTACGATGATGGTGAAGCCAACAAGGCAGCTACAAAGGCTCTGGTCGCAAACCTGGAAGCACATGTCTGCTGCGACACCGTAAAGGATATCCTCTCAAAGAAGGAATACCTCTCTAAGAAGTCCGTATGGATCTTCGGCGGCGACGGCTGGGCATATGATATCGGCTTCGGCGGCGTTGACCATGTGCTGGCTTCCAACAAGGATGTCAATGTATTCGTATTTGACACTGAGGTTTACTCCAACACCGGCGGACAGGCTTCCAAGGCTTCCAATATCGGCCAGGTTGCGCAGTTTGCCGCTTCCGGTAAGGAAACCAAGAAGAAGTCCCTCTCCGAGATTGCCATGAGCTACGGCTATGTGTACGTTGCTCAGGTCGCCATGGGCGCCAACCCCGCTCAGACCATCAAGGCGATCACCGAGGCTGAAGCTTACCATGGTCCTTCCCTGGTCATCGGCTACGCTCCCTGCGAGATGCACTCCATCAAGGGCGGCATGACCAACTGCCAGGCTGAGATGAAGAAAGCCGTAGAGTGCGGATACTGGAATCTGTTCCGCTTCGATCCTTCCAAGGAGACCGGCAAGTTCACTCTCGACTCCAAGGCTCCGAAGGATGGCTATCAGGCATTCCTGATGAACGAGGCCCGCTATAGCCGCCTGACCCGCGAGTTCCCGGAGCGTGCAACCGACCTGTTCGCAAAGAACGAGGCTGCTGCCAAGGAGCGCTACGAGCATCTGCTGAAGCTGGTCGAGATGTACAAAGACTGATCCGTAAAGCACTGATATTCTCTGATTCCTCCCTCTTAACCGAGGGAGGAATTTTTTAGCGAAACCACCCGCCGGCAGGCTTGACAATGGTACGAAATCGTACTATAATCCGATTCGTCTGATTTCGTACCATCAAAGGGGGACATTCCATGTTCAAAAACCGAAGTAAGGAAATTCACCGCATCAATTATCTCACATATGAAACGGAAGGGCTGTACCATCAGGCTTCCCTGAAGATGGGCATCAGCGACAGCGTATGTATTGTCCTTTACGCAATCTACGATGCCGGAGGAAGCTGCCTGCTGCGGGATATTTACAAGCATTCCGGCGTCAGCAAGCAGACCATCAATTCCGCCCTGCGTTCCCTGGAGGCAAAGCAGCTGATTCAGCTGGAGCAATACAGCGGCAAGCTGAAGCGTGCCGTGCTGACGCCGCAGGGAAACAGTTTTGCCGGTGAGACAGTAGGCAGGCTTTTCGAGGCAGAGACGCATACCTTCGACGACTGGCAGGAAGACGAAATCAGCACCTATATCCGTTTGATGGAAAAGTATACTGACAGTCTGCGCAGGCAGCTGCAAATTCTTTAAGGAGTATCTCATGAAACAGAAAATCCAGCTATCCGACCATTTTACCTATGGGCGACTCATTCGCTTTACGATTCCCTCCATCGGAATGATGGTGTTTACCTCTATTTACGGCGTGGTAGACGGTTTCTTTGTATCTAACTATGCGGGAAAAACGCCCTTTGCGGCAATCAATCTCATCTGGCCCATGCTGATGATCCTATCGACCGTCGGATTTATTTTCGGCACCGGCGGCTCCGCACTGGTTGCGAAGACCTTTGGTGAGGGAGATTATAAAAAAGGAAACGAATACTTTTCCCTTTTCGTGTACGTATGTCTGGCTTTGGGCTTTCTTTTTGCGGTTGCTGGATTTATATGTGCCCCCTACGCCGCTTCCCTGTTGGGTGCAGACGGAGATATGCAGGATGATGCGGTGCTGTATGCCAGGATCATCCTGATTTCCCTGCCGATGAATGTGCTGCAATATCTGTTTCAGTCCTTCATGGTTACAGCAGAACGGCCGGTGCTCGGGCTATGGGTTACGGTCTGCTCCGGCGTAACCAATATGGTGCTTGATGCCGTGCTGGTCATTCTGCTGCCGCAGGAGTATAAGCTGGCAGGTGCTGCCGTCGCGACGGCTATGAGCCAGATTGTGGGCGGTGCCGTCCCGCTTGTCTATTTCTCCAGAAAAAACAGCAGCATTCTGCATCTGTGCAAAACAAAATATGACGGGAAAGCTGTCTGGAAGGCATGCACCAATGGTTCCTCCGAGTTTATGAGCAACATTTCCATGAGTCTCGTTGCCATGCTCTTTAATTTCCAGCTGCTGAAATACGCCGGTCAGGACGGCGTGGCGGCTTACGGCGTTATGATGTATGTAAGCATGATCTTTTCTGCCGTATTTATCGGGTACTCTGTTGGCGTTGCGCCGGTTATCGGCTTCCACGATGGGGCACAGAACCATGAAGAGCTGCATGGCCTGCTTGTAAAAAGTCTGATTATGATCGGTCTCTTCGGGATTGTCATGATTCTGTCCGCAGAAGTCCTCGCAGTACCTCTCGCCAAAATCTTCGTCAGCTATGACGCGGAGCTGATGGAGCTGACGGTTTCCGGCTTCCGAATTTTCGCGCTCTCCTTTGGATTTATGGGCTTTGCCATTTTCTCCTCCAGCTTCTTTACCGCGCTCAACGACGGCGTTACATCTGCCGTGATTTCCTTTCTGCGCACGCTGGTGTTTGAGTGCATTGCAGTGCTCACACTGCCCCTGATCTGGGGCGTTGACGGAATATGGATTTCCATCGACGCAGCGGAATTTATGGCTGTCGTACTGGGCAGCTTTTTCCTGATCACAAAGAAGAAAAAATATCACTATTAAGGAAATGCCGCATATTTCGCGGCATCTGCCGGGCCTTTTCCGCAAAATAGCGCTCAAAAAAAGCTGGGATACCACGTGTGTATCTCAGCTTTTCTGATAAATATCACGATTGCGTTGTTCCGCCTTTATTTACGGGATGCCGCGGGAAGTGCAACGGTAACGGTAAATCTGCGGGCTTTGCTATCATAATTCCACTCATAGTCACCATCATATCTTTTAATGGCGGCTGCAACACTTTTCATGCCATAGCCGTGGAGACCTTCGCCGGGTTTGGTAGAAATCAGGCGGTTTCCGAGCTGTTTTGGCGCGATATCGCAGCTGTTGCTGACAATGATCACGCTGTAGCGATTGCGGCAGGCAGTGCTCACAGAAATGAATTTTTCAGCAGACTGCTCTGAAGCGGTGACGGCATTATCCAGCAGATTTCCAAGAATGGCCACCAGGTCAATCTCCTCCAGTTGAGATAGATTACAGGATTTGACATCATATTCGAACGTTATATTCCGCATTTTGCAGCCAATGCTGTATTTATGCATCATCACATCCAGAAGCTTATTGCCGCTGCTGCAGCCTTTGGAGTATTCCTTTAATTGCTCAGACAGCTGCGTCACATAGCCGTCGACGTCAGGATTTTCATTCAATGCAGCAATTGCTGCAAGGTGCTTCTTCGCATCGTGAACATAGATCATCAGCTGCTGATTTTGCCGCTCCAGAATCTGATAATAGGACTGCTCTGTTTGAAGCCTTTCCAGCTCGCTTTGGACTTGCATCGCCTGACGTTCCTTTTTCACCTGATGAGAATAAGTGAAGAAAAGGAGGACAGTCGCAATGAAAAGGCAGCCGCTGGAGACAGAAAGGAGAAATTGGACTTCATATTGGGTGTCCAAACGCGCGCAAATCACCCAGAATATAATCTGACACACAGCGGTTAAAAGCGGAAATATCAAAAATCCAAGCGGAATTGTATTTTGTGTATCCCCCGGACAAATCATTCTGGTCAAAGCAAGTATGATGAGAAAATACAGCGTCTTAATGGTGACCGCCTGAAAGACAAGCAGCAGAAAATTGCTGTTATATCCTGAAAAACTTTCACCTGCTGCAAACGAGCCTATGCTAACCACGACAACTTCCAGTGCCGCATTCAGTGTTCCAAGAATAACAGCGTAAAAGCCGCTTTTTTGTAATGTGCAGTCAAAGCAGACCCATGCAAAAAGAGTGTTAATCACGAGTGTAGCCAGCGCGTTTACCACCCCGTTATTCTGAAGAAGAATGTTTACAGCGGATCCGGCAGCAAATAATAATCCTCCAATGGCTATTGTTTTTTCAGAATCTATTTTTTGCTTGCAAAGGGACGAGAAAAAAACATAGGAAATTACCATTTCAACCAGATATACACACAGGGAAAAAAACGGATTCAGCATGTCAACTTCTCCTAAGGTATTCAAACCAGAATTTGTGAAACGCAGATTGCCGCCTCGGCGCAATCGGAATTTGTGCCCCATTTGTGAGGAAAAGCTCTGTATATGCATATCGGTCCACGCAATGGAGATTCACAAGGTATGATTTGTGGACAAAGTAAAAGTACAGCTGCGGTAATTTTTCGCACAGTTCATCAAATTTTTCGGCTGCGGAATAGGTCTTCCCTGCTGTTACAACACTTGCCCGTCTGCCGTCCCGTGTCACATAAAGAATGTCGTCCGCAGGAATACGCTGTATCGCGCCGCTTTCCGAAAGGAAAATATCTATATAGGCTTCATTGATATATTCCATGGCTTTGTCAAGGCCGGCATACAGGCGATTTGCATCAAAGGGCTTTTCAAAGAAGCGCAATGCCTGCAGATCCATAGCGTCATCCTGATAACGCTCAAAATTTGTCACAAAGAACAGAACCATCCTTGGATTGCGCTGCCGCAGCCGCTTTGCAAGTGTAAGCCCGTCAATGCCCGGCATTTGAATATCCAGAAATGCCAGATCAAACGCAGAATTCTCCTGCACAATTTTGAGCGGGTCAATTACCGCAGTGACTGTACATGGTATATGACGATTCTTC
>CAVIFH010000172.1:0-4889 GCA_963641615.1 bacterium
GGCTGCGTCATGATGCGTGTCTGCAATCTGGATACCTGTCCGGCCGGCATCGCCACGCAAAATCCCGAGCTTCGCTGCCGTTTTCAGGGGAAACCCGAGTATGTGATGAATTTTATGCGCTTCATCGCGGAGCAGCTTCGGGAGATCATGGCAAAGCTGGGTGCTCGCACCGTTGATGAGCTGGTGGGGCGGACGGATTTCATTCGTCCTCGGGAAAATCGCATCACACACAGGGCGGATACCATTGATCTGCACGCGATTGTTTCCAACTTGCCTCCCGTTCACTATCGGGAGCAGGATAAATTTAATTTTGAACTGGAAAAGACCCTGGATGAGCAGGTCCTGCTGCCGGCATTTGAGCCCTTTTTCAAAAAGAAAAAGCCCCACACGGAGTCCATTCACGTATCCAGCGTGAACCGTACTCTGGGAACAATTCTGGGAAGCGAGATTACCCGGCACTTTGGCGAGACATTGGAGGATGACTTCTATACTGTTTCCTGCAGCGGCGGAGGAGGACAGTCATTCGGTGCCTTTATTCCGAAGGGACTTACCCTCAGATTGGAGGGAGACGCCAACGATTACTTCGGCAAGGGCTTATCCGGCGGCAAACTGATTGTAAGACCGGAAAAAGATGCAAAATTTTCCGCAAAGGACAATATTATCATCGGAAATGTGGCACTTTATGGCGCTACGTCCGGAAAGGCCTTTATCAGCGGCATTGCGGGTGAACGCTTCTGCGTGCGAAATTCCGGCGCGATTGCCGTGGCGGAGGGCTGCGGAGATCACGGCTGCGAATACATGACAGGGGGCCGCGTCGCAATTCTGGGACGAACCGGCAAAAATTTTGCCGCCGGAATGAGCGGCGGCATTGCCTATGTGCTGGATGAAAATCACGATCTGTATCTGCGCCTGAATAAGCAGATGGTTACCATGTCTGCCATTACCGAGCGGCACGATGCTGCGGAACTTCGCGGAATGATCGAGCAGCATGTTGCGGCGACGGATTCCGAATGGGGCAAGGAAATCCTCAGTCACTTCGAAGAAATGCTTCCGAAATTCAAGAAAATTATCCCGACAGACTATCAGCGCATGATTACCGCCATTGGACAGATGGAGGAAAAGGGAATGCCTCATGAGCAGGCCACGATGGAAGCTTTTCTGGCTGTGAGCAAAGGGTAAGGAGGAAGAAACATGGGAAAACCATCAGGGTTTATGGAATTCAGCCGTGAGGCGAACGGAAGCATTGACCCGCTTCAGCGTATTCGCAGCTTTGATGAATTCCACACATATCTCAGCGAGCGTGAGCGCAGGTGTCAGGCTGCCCGTTGCATGGACTGCGGCGTGCCCTTTTGCCAGTCCGGTACGCAGTTCGGCGGAATGTTCAGCGGCTGCCCGCTGCATAATCTGATTCCCGAGTGGAATGATGAAATCTATAACGGAAACTGGCAGGAAGCCCTGTCCAGATTGACGAAGACCAATAATTTCCCGGAGTTCACCGGCAGGGTCTGCCCGGCACTTTGCGAAGCGGCCTGCACTTGCGGCATGAACGGGCAAAGCGTGACGGTGAATAACAATGAGCTTGCTGTTATTGAAAAAGGATATGCAAGCGGCTATGTTGTTCCCCGCATTCCGGCAGTGCGGAGCGGAAAGAAGGTAGCTGTGGTGGGCAGCGGCCCATCGGGACTTGCCGTTGCCGACCAGCTGAACCACCGGGGACATTCGGTTACGGTATTTGAGCGGGAATGCCGCCCCGGCGGACTGCTGATGTTCGGCATACCAAATATGAAGCTTGATAAAAAGATCGTGGAACGCCGTATCCGTCTGATGGAAGCGGAAGGGGTGGAGTTCCGCGTGAATACCGATGTCGGCACGGATATTGCGGCAGGGGAGCTTCTGGAAGAATATGACGCTGTTGTACTTTGCTGCGGCAGCAAAACCCCGCGTGATCTGAATGTACCCGGGCGTGAGGCGCAGGGAATTCATTTCGCGGTAGATTATCTTACCGCCGCAACTAAGAAGGTTGTCGGCATCAGCGAGGAATTTGTAATTACCGCCCAGGGAAAGCACGTTGTTATTGTCGGCGGCGGTGACACCGGAAATGACTGCGTCGGCACGGCCATCCGTCAGGGCTGCACCAGTGTTGTGCAGCTTGAGATGATGGGAAAGCCCCCGGCTGAGCGGCTCCCGTCGAATCCATGGCCTCAGTGGCCCCGCGTGCTGAAAACGGACTATGGCCAGCAGGAGGCAATTGCTTTGTTCGGGCATGACCCCCGGCTGTACCAGACAACGGTCAAGGAAGTTCAGACAGATGAGCAGGGAGCGATCCGGTCGATTGTAACGATCCGTTTGGAGCCCAAAAAGGATGGTGGCCGTACTGTCATGGCGGAAATCCCGGGCAGTGAGGAGGAAATGCCCTGCGAGCTGCTGCTGATTGCCGCAGGATTCGTCGGCATTCGCCGGGAAACAGCGGACGCCTTCGGACTGGAGCGGGATAAACGGGGCAATCTGATTGCCCCGGACTACCATACATCAAACGACAGAATTTTTGCGGCCGGTGACTGCCGCAGGGGACAGTCTCTTGTGGTATGGGCAATAACCGAGGGGCGCGCATGCGCCAGACAGGTGGATGCATACCTGATGGGTTACAGCAATATGATGTAGCGTTATGCATTCCTAAATTGAGCAGGAGGCTCCCAGACTATGGGAATCTTCTGCTTAATTTATGTGGATGTACCAGAGCGGGGCGCTGCCTGGCTGTTTTCTGCGGCCGTTAAAATCAGCCTGACCAGCGCGTCTCTCCCGTCGCCTTTTTCAGCGGAGAAGGGAATCAGCGGACAGCTGTCGGGAAGCTCCAGATCCTGCCGGATGAGCTGCAGATTGGATTCCAGCTCACTTTTCTTTACCTTGTCCATTTTGTTGGCGACAACGGCAAAGGGGCATTCGCTGTCAATAAACCAGCGTGCCATGGTGATATCGTTGTTTGTCGGCGGGTGACGATAGTCCACGATCAGAATGCCGAGGGTGACTCGCTTCTCCGCAAAGTAACGCTCCATCAAATTGCTCCAGCGTTCCTTTTCACTCTGAGGAACCTTGGCAAACCCGTACCCCGGCAGATCGACAAAATAGCATTTCCGGTCAAGCAAAAAGTAATTTACATGGACGGTCTTTCCCGGTGTGTCGCCAACCCGTGCAAAGTTTTTGCGCTGCAAAAGCCGATTGATCACAGAGGATTTCCCAACGTTCGATTTTCCCGCAAAGGCAATTTCAGGCAGGCGGTTCGCGGGAAAATCTTTCGGGGATGCGGCTGAAATTAAAAATTCTGCATTTTGAAAATTCATATGCTTTACCTTATTGCTGCAGACCGGGGCGGCGCAGCTTGGAGGAATCCTCTGGGATAACATTGACGATTGGCGCGTTTACCTCCGGCTTCCGGCTCAGTGCAGTATTCAGGACATCCTCTACCGTGACAGCGGTGACGAAGTTCAGCTTCCCCCGTACGGTCTGGTCAATTTCCTCGAGATCCCGTTCGTTTTCGGCCGGAATAATCACAGTGCGGATTCCATGGCGCAGTGCCGCCATGGTTTTCTCCTTCAGCCCGCCGATGCGGAGGACTCTTCCGCGAAGGGTTACCTCACCGGTCATTGCTACGTCTGCGTGAACGGGCGTACCCGTAAGCGCGGATACGATTGCCGTGGTAACCGTCACACCGGCAGAGGGCCCATCCTTCGGCACGGCTCCCTCCGGAAAATGAACGTGAATGTCCTTCGTTTTATAGAAATCGGGCTGGACACCGAGCTTTGTACAGTTGGCCCGGATATAGCTCACGGCGGCATGGACAGATTCCTTCATCACGTCGCCCAGATTGCCGGTAAGCTCCAGCTTTCCTGAGCCCTCCATTACATTTACCTCAACCTCCAGCGTTTCACCGCCGACGGAGGTCCAGGCAAGACCGGTTACGAGGCCAATCTGATCAGCGCCGGGAATGTGTTCCGGCAGGAACTTACGGACTCCAAGGAACTGCTCAATGTTTGCTGCGTTCACAGTGAGCCGCTTCATATCCGGGGTATCCAGCAGCTGCATATCTGTCTTGCGGCAGATATCGCCGATGGCACGCTCCAGACTTCTGACGCCGGACTCCCGTGTGTAGCATTCGATGATTTCACGCAGCGCTTCATCCGTAATGCGAAGCTGGGATTTTTTCAGGCCGTACTTTGCAATCTGCTTCGGAACAAGATGATTTTTTGCAATCATCATCTTTTCTTCATCCGTATAGGAGCCAAGCTCAATGATCTCCATGCGGTCGAGCAAAGGACGGGGGACAGTATCCAATGTATTGGCAGTGGTGATGAACATGACGTTGGACAGGTCAAAGGGAATCTCAATGTAGTGATCTCTGTAGGAGTGATTCTGCTCCGCGTCCAGCACCTCAAGCAGCGCCGCACTGGGGTCACCCCGGTAGTCGCTGCCCATTTTGTCAATCTCGTCCAGAAGGAGCACCGGGTTGCAGGTACCTGCCTGCGCCATAGCGGTCATGATCCGTCCAGGCATTGCGCCAACATAGGTCTTGCGGTGGCCCCGGATATCAGCCTCATCATGTACACCGCCCAGGGAAATGCGAACCATTTTCCGGTTGAGGCACCGCGCAATCGAATAGGAGACAGAGGTCTTTCCGACTCCCGGAGGGCCAACCAGACACAGAATTTGAGGCGGCATCTGCGGTGCAAGCTGACGAACGGCAATAGTTTCCAAAATGCGTTCTTTGACCTTTTTCAGGCCAAAGTGATCGTGCTCCAGAATCTTTGAGGCCGCCTGAACATCCAGCCGCTCCTTTGAGCTTTTCCCCCAGGGAAGGTCAAGCACCGTATCCAGGTAATTGCGCAGGACAGAGG
>CAVIFH010000173.1:0-4884 GCA_963641615.1 bacterium
ATATTTGTAGTGTTCAAATAAAAATAATGCAGAAAAGCCAAAATAAACATGCAAAAATGCTTGACGCTATACCCCTAAAGTGGTATAATTAAGACACCGGCAAGGGGAGCCGAGTAACAGAGAAAGGAGTCGCAAAAACCACTGAAGGGAGGTGAGCAACTTGGAAAAAGCTGATCGTGATAATTCCCCTGAAGAAGAAAAGAACGAAAATGAAAAGCTGCTTGAAGCAATCCGCACGGCGCTGGCAAGTGACTCCGTAGAAAAGATTACACTTGTCATCAGGCCAAAGCGGAAGCCCAAGCAGCAGCAAACCTTGGCGGCGGTCCCCCGCGCCGCCTCCATTATAACGCACGAGAGAAAACGCGTCAAGGAGGATACAAACATGGAAATCAGCATGAAAATCACCTATCGTGGGACAAAGCTACAGGCAAAGAGAAAAGAGCGTGGACTGTCACAATCACAGCTCGCAACGGCTTCAGAGGTCAATATCCGCACATTGCAAAAGTATGAAATCGGAGAGAAGGATCTGAACAGCGCGAAACTATCTACCCTGCTACGGCTTTGCATTGCGCTGGAATGTCGTCTAATCGACATCTTGAACGATCCGGAGACGGTACAGCTACTCGAAACCTACGGAGCGCGGTAAAATGCGGTACTATACACATCTGACATTTACCAACCGTCTGAAAATTGAACGCATGCGGCTGGACGGTGCGTCTGCCCGCACGATTGCCAATGCGCTGCACGTCCACATCAGCACGGTCTACAGAGAGCTGAAGCGCGGGCAATACGTCCATCTAAACAGCGACTACACCACCGAAACACGTTACAGCCCTGATATTGCACAAGAACGATACAAGGAGAATCTGCATGCCAAGGGGACGGGGCTGAAGATCGGCAACGATTACGCATTTGCATCGTGTATTGAATCCCTCATTGCGGACAGGCGATTCTCCCCTGCCGCGGCGCTTGGCGAAATCCACCGGAGAGGCATGAAATTCTGTACGAGCATCTGCGTATCTACCCTATACAGCTATATCCGCAAGGGCGTGTTCGGGCGGATTACGTCTGCAAATCTGCCACGAAAAGGCGCAACGAAGAAAAAGTACTGCCATGTCCGGCCGTCTAGAGCACCGGCGGGGAGAAGCATTGAAGAGCGGCCGGAGGAGGCCAACAAGCGGGAAACCTTCGGGCACTGGGAAATGGACACCGTTGTTGGCTGCCGTGGGTCTAAAAGCGTGCTACTGGTGCTGACGGAGCGGGCGTCCAGATATGAAATTGCCAGAAAAATGCCGGACAAGACGGCGGCCAGCTGCGTCAGGGCAATCGACCAGATCGAGCGCGAGATGGGAGCGGAGGGATTCAGGAAAACTTTCAAGACCATTACGGTGGACAACGGCTGCGAGTTTTCCGATTGCAAAGGGATTGAAGATTCTTGTATTTCGGGCGGAAAGCGGACGGCGATTTATTATTGCCACCCGTACAGCAGCTACGAGCGGGGAAGCAATGAGAACCAGAACGGCATGCTACGCAGATTTTTCCCCAAAGGGACGAACTTTGACAAGGTCAATGACGCGGAGATCCAGCGGGCGGTGAAGTGGATGAATGACTATCCGCGGGGGATTTTTGGGTTCAGGACGGCGGAGGAAAAGAAAATTCGCACTTAGGGTTGACAAAAGCCCGCATGAATGTTAGCATTAAGTGCGAGGGGTGAGAACCCTGACGCACTTTTTTGTTGGGGTGGTGGAGATGCGGGAGAACTACTATTTGACGCATGAAGAGCGGCGGATGATCGAGCGGGGCGTGCGCGATGGGATGAAGGTCGCGGAGATCGCCGCGGCGGTGGGCGTGCATCCTGCGACCATTTACCGGGAACTGCTACGCGGGATGGGAACGGCTGGAGAGTTTTACAGTGCAGACACTGCACAACACGTGATTGATGAGAACCTGAAACGCAAAGGGAAACAGAGAATGCCGACGATTGGCGGCAACCCGGCGTGACTGACAGGAACGGCAACCCAGCCGGCGGAGCTGGAAGCACAGGAAGATGGAGACAAACGCGAGAGGTGAAGAACACCATGAAGAATGATCATGAGCTGATTTCCAGCTCAGCCCTGCGGACGCTGATGCTTCTGCGGACGGCGATTTACAGCGGAGAGATCCAGACTGTGAAAACGCCTGTCTGGAAAGGCGAATTTTCTGTGTGCGATGACCTGCGGGAAGTAATCGAGGACATCATGAGACTAGAAGGCGCCTACTATGAGATGTGCCTGCGCTATCAGCGCGAGGAAGAAGAAAATGAGCGGTACAGTGAACTTCTGCACGGCCTGGCGCCGGATAAACTGACAGAAGAACAAGGAGAAGCAATCCGCCGGATGACGAAAACTTGGGGCGAATGACATGATAGAAAGCATGACAGCGGATCTGAAGAAACTGCGCAAGCTGGCGCTCCGGGAGCTGGAGAACTGGGAGCTTCTCAAAAAGCACGGCGGGCAGGATCCCTTCTGGGCGGACGGCTACAACATGAATCTGATCCGCAACCACATCATCGGCTACAACCGGGAAATCTGCGAGGCGGATCACACCCCGGTGCAGTTTGACATGTTTGGCGGTTCAAAGCCCATGGAAAGCGATCTGTGCGTGCCTGTGCCCAAGGAAATGCCCATGGACTACATGGCCAACGCATCACAGATCCGCACAGATGCGGTGCTGATGCTGGATCAGCTGAGCAAAGGCCGGGATTCGGAGCGAACCGAAAAGCTCTATCGGGCGCTGGAAGACGCGGTGAGACGTCGGGATTTGGTGGATATGCGGCGGTATGGCCGCTCTGCTGAAAAAGCGATGAACGAGAAAGGAGGATGACGGATGGACCTAAAGACGGAAACAACGATTGAGGAATACAGGAAGGCGAAGCGACGTGCCTACGAAAAGGCATACAGGGAAAGCCACAAGGAAGCGATCAAGCGGCTTGTGAGGTCTTGGACTAAAAGCGAGGACGAACCCGAATGAGCGACATCATCAACAGCATCCGCATGCGCATCAGCCACGTGGCATCCCTGCTTCAGCTGGCAGAAGAAGCCTCAGAGCTGGCTCAGGCCGCGTGCAAGATGGCCAGAATCATTGATGGGACAAACCCGACACCCGTCACCATGGAGGAAGCTAACAACGCCCTCCACGAGGAATTCAACGATGTTATCAACGCCGCCAGGGTGGCAGGCATCACCGACAGCCGGATTCAGCAGTTCGACAAGCTGAGCCGCTGGAACAATCGACTTGATGAAAAGGAGCATGGAACCAATGAGCATCATGACGAACGTTAATGTGTACGGACTCTTCCCAAGCATCCGCGCTTCAAAGCTCCCCATGAGCGTTGATCCTGATTCCCTAACCGATGAAATCACGAGTGGCGTGAAGGCGCGCGCCCTGGCTGGCAAGGGCACCGGGCACGATCAATTTCTAACCGGCATTATCGTGCAGGCTGATTTCCGCTTGAGCATCAAGGCATGGGTGGAAATGGAACGGTACCATTTCGTGGACTTTGTCAGCAGTCAGAGCACCATGCACCGCATCACCAAGATGGACATCGACAAGCAGACGAACGAGTTCGTAGACCCGCGCATCATCCAGATTGTTCAGGGGCTGGTGGAAGCGTACAACGATGAACCGACTCCCCGGAACTACCTGCACGTGCTGTACAATGTGCCGACCGGATTGGAACTGACAGCACGCTTGACAACAAACTACCGTCAGCTGAAGACGATTTATTCACAGAGGAAGGAGCACAGGCTTCCTGAGTGGAGGAGTCTGTGTGAAGAGCTCAAACAGCTTCCCGAAAGCTGGATGATTGTTGGGGAGGATGATGCACATGTTGCTGAGTGATGTTCTGAAGCTGGTTCCTGTAGGTGAGTCTGTGGTGCTGTGTGATAACAGCATCCTCTCGAATCATCCGATTTATGCGAGCGCTCAAGACCTGCTGTGGTGGTTAGATTGTGATCAATATCCTGTGGAAGAGCTCAGCACGGATTCTGAAACCGGCGATATCCGAATCATGGTGAATATCGACATGTTGGAGGACTCCGATGATTAATTTGTCGAGAATGCGGTATCTGCATAATCGGCTTCCCATGGCTCAGTTCCGGGTGGAACGCGCTCGCTCAAGGACAGTTCGAATGACTTCCAGCTTTTCAGCCATGCCGCACGGCAGCGGGAAATCCGATCCTACTGCAGATGGCGCGATTCTGCTGGACGAAGCGCGGAACGCTTTGGAGAGCATCAGACGTGAGCTAACTGAAATGCAAGCAGAGCTGATTCCTCTGATCGAAAAGCTTGATGATCCGCTTCAGCGTCAGGTCATGCGGATGTACTACATCGATGGACGGCGTGTCCTAGAAATCAGCTACGCGCTGAACTACTCCGAACAATGGATGCACATCATCCTCCGACGCGCTGAAAAGAATCTCAAAACACTTGAGTCACTTTAGTCGATAATGTGGTAACATGATAAAGAGCGAGAGCGGGTGATGGGGCACCTGCTCCCGTTTCTTATTTCAGGTAGTGCGCGTCAACCTCCGCGCGCGGGACGTCGTGCGTGCGACGCGACTGCATTGGTGGGGATGCAGATTGGCAACAAATAAGTATTATGACAGCCAACGCCACAAAAAGTGGAGGGAGCTGGTTCTCCGGCGTGCTGGCTATCTTTGTGAAGAATGCAAGCGCTATGGTCGGCTTGATGCAGATGGCCTTCCAGTGCGTGCAGTGACCGCGCATCACATTCAGCATTATGATGAGCACCCAGAACTAGCGACTGATCCAAAGAATGGCATGGCGCTTTGCCAGGCTTGCCACAACAAGATGCACCCCGAGAAGGGTGGAAAACGTTGGTAG
>CAVIFH010000174.1:0-4871 GCA_963641615.1 bacterium
GCGGAGAATAGATGTGCAATAATTATATACCATGGTAAAGGTAATCCCGCCAAAATAAATGCGCATATACACGCTTGAAAGCGGAAGCACATTCTCCGGCGTATCCATCCAGCGCAGAAAAGTAGTGGAGAAAGTGACTCCCACAACCGTGAGCACCACACCTCCGGCCAATGCGGTAAGCAAAGCGGTATGCACTGTACGGTGCACAACTTCATCATCCCTGCTGCCAATTGCGTGGGCGACGCTGACACCTGCGCCAACGGAAAGCCCAATAAACAAATTTACGATCAGATTTGTAATCGCTCCCGTTGCTCCAACTGCCGCAACAGAAACGCTTCCGCAAAATCTTCCGACTACGATCAGATCTGCCGCATTGAACAGCAGCTGCAGATAACTTGTCAGGATAATCGGAATGGTATACGCCAAAATACCCATTGCCAGTGGGCCGCTCAGCATGTCCCTCTCTTTTGCCTTCATTACTTTAAAACCTTCCTGCTTGATTATTATCAACGGTAATTATAACTGCATTCACAAAAATTGTAAAGTCCCTCGATGACCCTGCTTCAATTAATTGTGCGTACCATATCCGCGCCCCATCGGGCATGCCCATGAAAATGCCCCCAAACAAATCGGGGGCATTGCATGACAGCAAAAGTTCAATCATTGCAGATACAACATTAAAACTTTCCGCTTCTGCCGGAGTGACCGCCAGAGGAATAGCTATGGGAGTGATGTCCTCCCCCGCCGCCGGAAGACTCCGTATTGCGCGGTCTGCGCGTAACCGTACGGCGCAGGAACATATCCGAACGTCTGCGCAGATGCAGACCGCCGTGTACCGCATATTGGTCAGCATCCCGCTTCTGCCGCGCAGATCGCATGGGAGACATGGTTATAATTCCGGCCAGAAGCGCGGCTATCACCCCCGGAATCAGAGCGATGATGAGTGCATCCCTGATATCCTCAGTTACAGCTCCTTCTGCTCTGCCATTTTTCGCTGCATCCAGACACTGCGCGCAGGCATTCAGGAAGGCCTCCATGCCCCCATAATAATCGTCACTGCGCAGATACGGGATGAATTGATTCTCTACCTCGTCTCTGGCACGTTCCGTAAAGATGCTGTCAGCGCGGGAACTGTAGTAATCAACGACAAAGTCCCTTGCCTCCATACTCAGAAGGAGGAGACACCCGGCATTATCCGCTCCCCGCCCGAGCGCATTGCCATCATACCACTGCACTGCGCACGATTCCACGCCTGAGGAGCTGTAATCCCTATAGTCACGCAATATAACGATGTATACGCCGAAATCATATTGCTCACTGATAGATGACGCAAGACGCTCCAGCGAAGAGCATTCGCTGGAAGAGAGGATACCAGCCTCATCTGTTACATAGCCTGTCTCTGCCTGTGCAGCAAATACCGGCACAACAAGGCAACTCAGCAGCAATAGCATCGCCAAAAGGGATGTAAACGATCTTCTCTTCATTTTCGTCCCTCCCTTACAGTAAAAACAGCAGCGACAGCGCAGCCGCAACCACAAAGGAGCCAGCGCAATATGCCGCCAGCTTCCAATGATCAATCGGGAGGTCTCCGATCAGCTTCCCCGTCTGTGCGTTCATTGCAAACAGGAAATTTTTCCCTTTCCATTTTGTGGAAAGCATCCACACCGGCAGCAGCGCATAACGAACCTTCCCCGGATTGACCATAACATCCTTGCTCACCGTAATACAGCTGGAATACCCGATCACTGTCTCACGCAGAGCATCCTCAACGCTGGCCGTGCAGCGGGCATTGGCACGCTCCATACATATCTCTTTCGATACATCATAGCAGTCCGCCAGATATCCCGGAAGATAAGAAAGTGAGAATGGCTTCAACTCCGAATAGTCAAATGGCTCAATGGCGTCCATGTGGGCGTCCGGCATCTGAGATGATGCATCCACCGGAACATTCTCAAAATCCAGCACACCCGCGCGGTGTACAAGGAAATGACTTGTTTCCGTAATATATTCCCGCGGCGTTGTATGCGTATGCACACGGGTAGTACGGAATGTCATGTCCCCCTCTACCTCAGCGTCATACAGCCAGAAGGGAACATATACGCCCTTAATTTCCTCTATGTGATTTTCTGACTTAAATGCCTTTGGCAAAAGCGGCTTATGCTGGTAGTGTTTTTTCAGAGCCGCAACTGCAGCTGCCTTGTCTACCTTAAAGGGAATCAGAACATCCGGCTTTCTGCTGCCGGAAAGCTTTCCGGGAATGATACTCGAGTTGCCGCAATATGGGCAGGATGTGGCAGCCGTTGTCTCATCGCACACCAGCTCCGCTCCGCAGGACGGGCAATTGTAGACGTGCAGTTTTCCTTCATCCGTCCCCCACCCGTCACCGGCGGAATCCATATCCCACTGGCCTTCTTTTATATTCTCTTTGGTTTCCTGCTGTTCAGTTTCCTCCTGTGCATGCGCATTTTTCTCGGCATACATCCGGTCAATATCCTCAACGGTGAATTGACTGCCGCAATAGTCGCACTCCAGTACGCCGGATTCGCTGCCAAAGTGCAGTGGGCCGGTGCACGAGGGGCACTGATAATTGGTGATTTCACTTGCCATTTTCTGCCGTTCACCTCGGTTCATATTTAGGGCAGCACCGCACCATTTCGCTGCGGTGCTGCCCAGAATCAGATAACAATATCCTCATCACCGAAGGGATCGCCGCACTCCGGGCAAAACTTCGGTGGATTCTTGGGGTCTTCCGGAGTCCAGCCGCATTTATCGCAGCGATATTGCAACGCGCCCGCAGGCTTCTTTGCGCCGCACTCAGAGCAGAATTTTCCCTGATTTACCGCACCGCAGGCGCAGGTCCAGCCATTCGCCGTCTCCGGTTTCTTTGCACCGCACTCTGTGCAGAACTTGCCTGTAACAGCTGCTCCGCAGCTGCACCGCCAGGGTGTACCCGCGGGAGCGGCAGACACGGCACGCGCACCGCCTGCCTGCTGCTGACCCATCTGAAACAGCTGAGCCGCATTGGCACTGCCGCCCATATTCTGCGCCATGCCCATACCCATAAAACCGGTTGCCGCACCGGCTGTATTGGAGGCTGCAGCCTTCATTGCGTCGCCCCGGGCCATTACGTCATATGCAGCCGCCATATTCGGATTGGAATACACAGCAGTACGCTGCATATCCTTCAGCATCTTCTCATCTTCCTCAGAGGCCTTCACACTGGAGACACCAAAGGAAACGATTTCGATGCCCCGCAGATTCCGCCATTTCGCGGAAAGTTCCTCATTGAGCGCATCCGCAAGCTCCATCGCATGTCCTGGAAGACTGCTGTAGCGAATGCCCATTTCGGAAATCCTGGCAAACGCGGGCTGCAAAGCGGTAAGGAGCTCTGTCTTCATCTGGCCTTCCAGACGGCTGCGGGGATATTCATCCCCAAAGTTTCCGCACACATTCGTATAGAACAGCAAGGGGTCACAAATGTGGAAGCTGTACTCACCAAAGCAGCGAATGGAAATCTCCCAATCCAGGTTAATATTGCGGTCAACCACACGGAATGGGACAGGGCTCGGCGTGCCGTATTTATTTCCAACCAGTTCCTTCAGATTGAAGAAATAAACTCTCTGGTCCTTCGTCGGTTCGCCGCCGAAGGTGAACCGCTTGCAGACATTCTGAAATGTCTGCAAAATGCTGCTGCTCAAATCCCCACAGAAAATGGTAGGCTCCGTCGAAGAATCGTAGGTAAACTCACCGGGCTCGGCTGTAAATTCCACAACCTTTCCCTGATCAACAATCATCATTGCCTGTCCGTCCGCAACGGCAATCACGCTTCCGTTTGAAATAATATTGTCGGAGCCCTTCGTATTTGACGACCGTCCGGAAATACGCTTTCTGCCCTTTACAGCCAGAACTGTCTCAGGAATCGCGTCACAATAAAAATACTCCTTCCACTGGTCCGCCAGAACACCGCCGGCTGAGCCCACAATTGCCTTGATCAACCCCATAATTGTTCCTCCTTTTGTTAAAACGGGAGTATGCAGTTCTTTGCAATGTAAGTGCTGCATGTTTTATTACATAATACACAACCATCTACGAAATAGCAAGGAAGATTTCTGTGTATTATTTATTTGTTTCTGTAATCATTCGGCTGAGAACCAGCGCGATCTGCTTCAGTCCTTCATCATCCCCATCGCTGAATCGGCTGTACACAGGGCTGTCAATATCCAGCACGCCCCATATTGTATTTCCATCCATCAGAGGGATGACAAGTTCCGAATTGGATGCACCATCACAGGCAATATGCCCCGGAAACTGATGCACGTTGTCGACCCGCATGCACTTTCCTTCGCGCACCGCAGTGCCGCACACGCCCCTCCCTACTGGGATTTCGATGCAGGCAGGCTTCCCCTGAAACGGGTACAGCACTAATTTTTCCCCCATAAGCCTGTAAAACCCGACCCAGTTAATCTGCGGCAGCGTCTGCCATAAAAGGGCCGCAGCATTTGAGAGATTGCTGATCTGGAAAGGTACATCCTGAATGAGTGTCTCCAGCTGCCGGACAAGCGCGGTATATTCCTCGGTCATTGTTAGTTCCCCTCAGCTTTTTTCTGTGCGCTGATGAGCTTATCCACCTCATCCAGGTTAAAGACCTCGCGCACCTTCTTGTAAAACTCTGTATAAGTATAACCGTTGTCAACATATCGCCATCCGGCTCCGGCATAAGGGTCTACGCCTGTAAATACAGCAGTCGCATCCGGATGAATTTCCTTAAACAGAGCCTGCTCATCCGCTGAAACTTTGGTCTGTTTGCAAAACAGGTTCTCGATCTGCAAGCCGTCCAGCGGCATCAGACTGCTGACCTTTGTATAGCAGAT
>CAVIFH010000175.1:0-4860 GCA_963641615.1 bacterium
GAGAGGAACGGTCTACGAGGCGCAATACTGGCAGTGGCGCAAACTGCGAAGCGTGCAAGCGACAGAAGAGGCAATTTATACATGCGACGACATCATTCAAGCTGAGGATCGCAATGCCGGTATCACTCTTTTCTGCAACGCACAAGCAAAGAGACTTGGTTTAATTGCATTGTTAGAAAAGGTTTTTGGTAAGGAATTGTCGAAAAGCATTCTTTCCTTGACCTACTTCATTGTCCGCGGCGGACGAGACCCCCTATACACCGCAGCGAATTGGAGCCGCGATCAGCTATTGCCCGTGGAAAAAGACATGACTGAGGACGATATTGCGCAGACTTTGAAGAAGATTACAGCCTCTCAAATTTTGACTTTCATGATTTCATGGATGAAAAAATTTCCTAAAAATGAACGTCTCTCACTTGATATTACTTCTGTTTCAAGCTATTCCCGACAAATTTCCGACATCACTTGGGGCTACAACCGAGATCATGAGAAATTGCCTCAAATCAATCTTCTGATGGTTGTCAGTCAAGAGAACCGCTCCCCTGTCTGGATTGAACAACTTCCTGGCGCCATTTCCGATAACACAACCCTCAAAGACGTATTCAAGGTGCTAAAGCAAGCAGATGACACCCAGCGTTGCTTTGTATTTGATCGAGGTTTTGCATCAACTGAAAATATTTCTTTGCTTTTGAAAAACAGGATGAAATTCACAATTGGATTGCCTTTGGCCGTCTGGACATCTGTTCTTGAAGAGGCAAAGACTATGTTTCGGGAACATAAGTTCTTTTCACCGGATGCCGTTCTCGACAATCTTCAGTACGAAGATTGCCCCGTGCATGCGGTTCCCGTGATTCGACACATTGATGGGCACATTGTGTATGACCACTTCTACTATACGGATCGCCTACAAAATAAAGATAACATAGAATTAACGAAACTATTGAAAGTAATACAGAAAAAACTTAAAAATCAAGAAGACATTATTGACCCGATAGAACAACTCATTGCAGACACCTGTTTTATAGCGAAGAACACTCCGAAAAGGGGGTATTCCGTCAAGGCTAAACCTGATGCTATTGCTACTATGAGACAGCAAGCCAGTGTTTTTTTTGTTATTCGAACGAACCAATTTAAATCACCAGCTGATGCTTTTAGAGCATATCGATTACGTGATGGGATTGAAAAACGCTTCGACGATATGAAAAATCAGGAGGATATGAAGCGTTTGCGAATTCATTCTGAGCACAACATGAGAGCAAGAATTTTCTTGCAATTTTTAGCTCAGATTCTAAGATGTGATGCATTAGAAACCATGGACAAGTCTGAAACCAAGATCCCCCGCATCAAGACGGTTACCGACTTGTATTTTATGGTTGAATCGATTCGCCGAATTAAAATTGGAAACTGCAGACCGTTCTATAAGCGTCCGACAAAGGCTCAACTTGCGGCTCTGGGAATGTTTGGCATCCCAACGGACACTTCTCAATGGCCAAGCCTTCAAGCAGCAGTGTAAAGGCGTTTACTGCGATACATAAGTCGAGAATTTACGTTATAACGAGTGCGCCCGCAATGACAAAACGTTGCGCGTCCACTACGACAGCGATCACAAGTTGCTGGCAAAACTCAACAACATCTATCTGAAGGGGACTTCTATAAATTTGAAGGCTTGAATTAAAAGCGAAAGAAGTGCCAGCCTGCTAACAAAAATAATGGGGTTTGTGGTATGATTGAGTTGTTCAAACACAACATACACAAAGCCCCATTATGGCAACATCATACAAGACCTACGGCACTTTTTCAAATCTGTTTATGCCGCTGACGGAAAAGCGGCTGGCGATGTTCCGCAGGTCGTACCCCAAGCTCTACGAATTGTTTGACACCATCGACTTTGAGCGATGCCGTCCATACATTGTGAGCGTTCTCAACCAGTACCAGCGCCCGACAAACGTCCTTGGAATGCCGCGCTGTCTGAGTAATCGCGGCCGCCCCGGCGAAGATCCTGTGCTGATGTTTCAAATCTGCATCGTTCAGTGGTCGCTTGGAAAGACCGACGAACAGATGGAAAAACTCCTGAATACCGATCTGGCTCTGCGCTGCCTTCTAGACTTCGATCTCGATTGCACAGCGTACCGAGCGCCCGATGCCACAACCATCTGGAAATATCGGGAAGATTTCACCAAGAGCGGCTTGTTCGAACATTTCAACACGGACATGATGAAGTGGCTGAGCACTCTGCCAGAGGTCGTCAATGACAGCGCTCGCGCCATCGATTCGTCCTTTGCCCCAGTGCCAGTTCAGCATAACTCCAAGGAAGAGAACGAGATCATCAAGGCGGGAAAGGGAGACACCCTCTGGCGGGGGCAACCCAACAAGAAACGTCACAAGGATGTTGATGCTCGCTGGACGAAGAAAGGCGGCAAAAGCTTTTACGGCTACAAACTGCATGCCAAGATAGCCTCGGCCACGAAGTTCATCCTTGCGGCGGTAATCACTCCGGCCAATGTCCATGATTCCCGAATCATCGCTCCGTTGTTGGATTCAAGTGACAAGGACAAAGTTCTTTTCGCTGATTCAGGCTACTGCGGTGAGTTTCAGGAACTCATTGTTCGCCGTCATCAAATGACGCCGTGCTTTTGCATGCGCGCCTATCGCGGGAAGGAGCTCACCGAAGAGCAAAAACGGGAAAATCGTAAGCGCTCTTCTGTTCGTTGCCGCGTTGAACATCCGTTTGCATTTATTGAAAAATCAATGGGAGCCGCAAACTTGCGATCTATCGGCCTTGCCAGAGCCACTGGCCAGCAACACCTGACTGTTCTTGTCTACAACCTTCATCGCTATTGCCAGTTGAATGCAGGACGAGCGGAAATACGTATTACGTCTAGACTCAACGGTCCCTGCGAAGCGCCGCAGTTGGAATGAACTGAACGGATGCCTCCACGAGACGGGGGTAACCCACCTTCCGAATAACTGATCTACCCGCACCACCTGCAAAGCTCATCGCTTGTGCAGGGTTTTGTCGTTTCTATATTTTTCACAATATAGGTATTAATGCTTAGACCGGACCTCGGTTCAAGAGCCGGAAAAATTTATAGAACCCCCCTGACGCAATTTTCAAACGGCTGGATGTTCGATGAGATTGCGGGAAAGAAAAAGGAGCTGTTCGCCGTTCTTGGCGTAGAGGCCCCGTCAGTGGGACAGACGGTTGCCGAAGGCGCTAGCGATGGCGAAGTCCCCACGGACGACAGCATCTACATTCTGCCGGAAGAGGTTGACGGCATTGAGGAGCTGTAAGCAAAAGCCACCCTCGCTTGCACTGGGGGTGGCTTTTTACTGGACCCGATAGTTACGCCAAATCGCGCACAATTTCGGTCAGTAGATTGCCTCTGTTGCTGAGGGCACGGGGCCCTCAGCCGATCTGTCAGGAATGGAGAGGCGATATGAATTCTACCGTTACCACACCATCTGTCCAGCCGAATCTGGAAGTCAACTACATCGGCATGGATGTGCACAGCGACAACGTCGTTGTTTGCGTGCGCCGCAACGGCATCAAGCACACCGGTGAGCTGTATGGCAAGACGCTCAAGGTGAAGAAGATCAGCATCCGCGAGTCGAAGGAGCCGTTGGAGCGCTTCCTCTGCGAGTACGCCGACGGCAAGCAGCACATCATGACGGCGGAATCCACGTTCAACTGGTACTGGCTTGCCGACATTGCAGAAGACCACAACTGGAACTTCCGGCTTGCCGATCCGTGCACTGTGAGTCAGGCCAACATCAAGGCCGCCAACGATGAGACGGACGCGGAGTATCTGGCAGACCGCCTGCGCACGGGGTCGCTCAAAAGCACCTGCGTGCTGCCCCGGGCCCTTCGCGGCGTGCGCGATCTCATGCGGCATCGCCTGCGCGTCATGCAGGAGGTGTCCGACAAGAAGGTGCGGCTGAGCAACCTCTACCACAACCACTGCGCGCACCCGATGCACGGCAAGCTGTTGCAGGGGCTCCGAGATGCCTACGATGAACTGGGCGTCGCCGCCGTCACTGCCAGCGGCATCTGCGACAACGGCAGCGAGCTGATCATCGGCGACCTGCTGACCGACCTGCGCGAGGCAGAGTCGCGGCTGGAGAAGATTGAAGCCGAGGTGTACGCGCGGATTGACAAGGTTGATGCCTACAAGGAAGAGCGCGCGCTGCTCAAGGTCAGCATGAAGGGCTGCGGCGACGTGCTCTCAGCGATCATCGTTACAGAGATCGGTGACATCTCGCGCTTCCGCACGATGGGCGACTTCGTATCGTACTGTCGGCTGGCGCCAACGTCCAAGCTGTCAAACGGGAAGAGCAAAGGCCAAGGCAACGCCAAGAACGGCAACGCCTACCTCAGCTGGGCGCTGACGGAGCTGGCAACGCTGATGGCGCGGTACAACGAGCCGATCCAGCGGTACATGGACCGCAAGAACGACAAGACGGGGCTGAGAGTCGTCGCCGTACGGGCGCTCGCCGCCAAGTTGGCGCGGTGCGTGTACCAGGTGCTTCGTAAGAAGGAACCCTTCGATCTGGCGCTGGCATTCGGCGGCAAGCCCGCGTCAAGTCGTTGTGAACAAACGGCTACGGAGCAACCGTCGGCTACGACTACACCGCCAGAGCCAGTGGCGCCGGCACCGCAGCCAACGCCGACCAGGCCTCGGCGAACGACGCGTGTTGCCAAGTCAGCAGCGGCAGAGTCTGCGGAGGATTCGCCCATTGAGGTCAAGGAGCCTGCATTGCCTGCTTCCCGACGAGTGACGCGAAAGAAGGATGCATCCCGCGCCGGCGTAAAACCCGCGGCAAGCGCCGGGGATACCGCGACCGCGCGTGTGGTCTCTAGGG
>CAVIFH010000176.1:0-4859 GCA_963641615.1 bacterium
GGTATGTATCCGGCCGTCCGTGGCTCGGCATTACCGGCGAGAGCCTGTCGCTTTTCTACCAGCGGTATTACCGCCTGCCGGCGGGACTGTATATCAGCGAGGTAGAGGAGGGCAGCAGCGCGGCAAAAGCCGGCATCGCGGTGGGAGATATCCTCCTCAGCATTGATGATACAAGCATCTATTCCCAGAGCGATTTGGAGACACTCCTTTACAGCTATTCTGCGGGGGACAGCATTACCATCGTGATTTATCGCTCCGGATTCCGCATGCAGGCAACCGTCACGCTGGAAGAAGCCAGAAGCGCGACGTAAAAATAGTTAAGGAAGTCTTCTTTATGGAGTCAATTTACGTTCAAAATTTTAAAGTGGATGACATCCTGGTTGACCGCTACGGCAGGATGAAACCCTCAGCCATGCTGTATATCGCTCAGGTGATGAGCGGCCGTCACAGCGATCTGATGCGTCTGGACTATGATTCTCTTGCAAGCCGTCACCTTTTCTGGGCTGTCATTCGCAACAGAGTGCAGATCAGCCGGGCACCGCTTCGTGACGAAACGATTCGAGTGGAGACCTGGCCGCTGCCGGCAACCAGAGCGGCATTTCCGCGCAGTGTAGTGGCCTATGATGAGCAGGGGAATGAGCTTTTCCGCTGCATGACGCTGTGGGTGCTGATGGATCTGGATACAAGACGGATGATTCCGCCTGGAAAGAGCGGGATTATGGTAGTCGGTGCGCATCGCGATGGCGAGCTCCCCGCTCCGGCGGGACTGATTCCCTGTCCTGTCGGTACGGTCAGGACCCGGACGGTGAATTTTACGGATCTGGACCGCAATGGCCACATGAATAACACCCGCTGCATGGACTGGATTGCGGACGCACTCCCAAGCAGCTTCCATGAGCATCACAGCGTGACGGATTTTACGGTATGCTATCTCGCCGAGGCACAGGAAGGTCAGGAAATTCAGCTCAATACCTTCTTTGCGGAGGACGGGACACTGCAGGCGGATGCCATGGCTGCGCTGGATGGGCAGACACATCGTGTTTTCTCCGCCAAGCTGCTGCTGGAAAATCTCCTGTAGTTCGGCCGGAACATCCGATATTGGAACTTGGACAGGGTACTGCTGCCTGACGAACAGCAGTCTCCACATGACAAGATCATCAAAACATCCCCCCATAGCTTCAAGCCGTGGGGGGATGCCGAATAATACAGGCATAAATGTTCTGATTCAATCGAATTTCAAATGCGCCTCTCGAATAACGAGTCTGGTTGATTTCGGGTAGAAGAAAGCAATTTTTTCAGGAGCCACGGAAATTTCTATTTCCTTGGCAAAACGCAGCTCACCGTCTAAATTAATGGCATTTGGCTTGTCGCAGCTGATTTTAAGCCGGTCTGTCGTAAAATGGCGTACAAGGTCGGGAAGCTCCCGATATTTACCGGATTTGTATTTCCCGATGACCTTTGCCACCTGAAGACGGCTGACCTTTTTGACAATGAGTACCTCCAGCTTTCCGTCCCTTGGATCCGCTTCCGGAACAGGATGGAATCCGCCGCCGTAATATTGCCCGCTGCACACGCAGATCATTGTCTGCTCGCTGTCAATGGTTTCTCCGTTAATGTCGATAACATAGTGTTCCCCAATGCCGCGGATGACATTGACGATGGTAGAAGCCACGTAGGCGCGGAATCCCTGCAGAATCGGAATGCGCTTATACCCGGATACGTCGGTGCCGATTCTGGCGTCCAGGCCGACAGAGCAGATATTAAGGGCATAGTCATCATTGACCCGGATCAGGTCGAAGTACTGTACGTCGGCATCCAGAAGGGAATCTAAATCGGAAAAAAGGGAAGGCTGATCAAACATCCGGACAAAATCGTTTCCGCTGCCGCCGGAATAGGCTGTGATGGCAGCGTTGGGAAATCCCCGCACGCCGACTGCAATTTCATTCAAGGTCCCGTCGCCGCCGCAGGCATAGATGCGGAGCTCTTTTCCGCTTTCGGCGGCACGCCTTGCAATCTTGGCGCAGTCCCCCGGCCCCATGGATACCCGTATTTCATAATCCAGCCGCCGTGCGTCGCAGGCGGTGCGAATGGCTGAGGAATATTCCATGGTATGGTCACTGCTTCCGGCGGCAGGATTGATGATAAACAGATGCTTCATACACTCACTCACAATGACAGGGCAGGAAATTATTCCATTTCTGCGCTGTCCCCCAGATTTGCCGCAAAAAAATAAAATGTCAGAACACAATTTTAACGGCATGCAACGAAAAAAATATAACATAACGGCAGAAAAATTGCAACTTGATTCTCTTGAGGAAAAAAGCAGCAGATATGTCGTTTCTTAAGAAGCGGTTTTGTGAACAGCCAAGCCTATAAAGGCGTATCTGCCCTGCCGGCGCCGTTCCAGTATCGGCAAAAAACAGACTTTTCTACCACGTGAAATATTGAAATTTTGCCGATGATATATTATACTGTTTTCTCAGGGGGTGTGAAGCAATGAGATATATTTCAGTTGCTGATGCGGCCAAAAAATGGGGTATTTCGGAGCGAAGTGTCCGTAACTATTGTGCGGAAGGCAGAATTGCAGAGGCTTTCATTACAGGCAAAAGGTGGAACATTCCGGAAACAGCGGAAAAACCCGTACGTGCCAACAAGCACAGCGATGTGCCGAAGACGCTTCTGGATGTTTTGAAAGCAGAGAAAACGGCAAAAATACCTGGAGGGATTTACCACAAGATCCAAATTGACCTGACCTACAATTCAAACCACATGGAAGGGAGCCGCCTTACCCATGATCAGACTCGCTATATTTTTGAAACGAACACGATCGGTATATCCGATGGTACAGTCAGAGTTGACGATGTGGTTGAAACGGCCAACCATTTTAAATGTGTTGATATGATTATTGACAATGCAATGTATATGATCAGTGAGGCATTTATCAAACAGCTCCACGCAGCTTTAAAAAATGGCACGACCGATTCAAGATTGGATTGGTTTGCCGTGGGAGACTACAAAAAATTTCCCAACGAAGTCGGCGGCATTGATACAACTGCTCCGGAGAAGGTCAGTGCGGAAATGAAGAAACTGCTTGCCGAATATAATGCGATTGAGAACAAAAGCTTTGATGATCTCCTGAATTTCCATTTCTGCTTCGAGAGAATTCACCCGTTTCAGGACGGAAACGGAAGAGTTGGCAGATTGCTCCTTTTCAAGGAGTGCCTGCGAAATAATATTGTGCCGTTCATTATTGAAGATGACATCAAAATGTATTACTACCGCGGACTGAAAGAGTGGCAGAATGAGCGCGGATATCTGCGTGATACCTGCCTGTTTGCACAGGATAAATTTAAGAAGTGGTTAGACTATTTCCGGATACCTTATGAGGGATAATCGCAATGGCATATGAAAATAATCACTATGTTCCACAGTTCATTCTGCGACGGTTCGAAGAACGTATAAATGTATCAAGTTAACGAGGATATCCAAATCAATTTCAGGCTGCGTTAGGAAATTTTAAATCCGGAAATTGCTGTGCATATATCACAGTGCCTTTTCGAATCGGCAGCTTTATCCTGTAGTGTTGTACAAAAAAACAAAAGCATGAAAAAAGTACTTTACTTCTTTAACGAACTAAAGTATAATACGGCCATCAAATGAAAAGCCCGCCGGGTACGGGCTAATAAGGAGAATGACTTATGAAAAAATTGCTTGCGCTTTTGATGGCTATGGTTATGATGATGGCTGCAGCAGTCCCAGCCTTTGCCGAGGACCAAACCGATTCTGAGTATGTTAAGGAAAAGGGAACACTGGTGGTGGGCATTACCGATTTTGAGCCCATGGATTACAAGGACGAGGACGGAAACTGGATCGGCTTTGACGCGGATATGGCTGCTGCATTTGCAGAATATCTGGGCGTCAGTGTGGAATTCGTTGAAATTGAATGGGATAACAAGGTGCTGGAGCTTGACTCCAAGAGCATTGACTGCGTGTGGAACGGCATGACGCTGACGGCTGAGGTTACGGCGGCAATGGCCTGCTCCAACGCCTACTGCAACAATGCCCAGGTTGTTATCGTGCCTGCGGATCAGGCAGACAAATACCAGAGTGTTGAAGACTGCGCAGAGCTTGTATTTGCGGTGGAAGCCGGCAGTGCAGGGGAAGCGGAAGTTGCCGCTCTCGGCTATGAGTACACCCCGGTTCAGTCACAGGCAAGCGCCTTGATGGAGGTTGCGGCAGGTACCTGCGACGCCGCTGTGATCGACTCCCTGATGGCTGCTGCAATGGTTGGCGAGGGCACCAGCTACGAAAATCTGACCTACACCGTTGGGCTGAACAGCGAGGAGTACGGCGTCGGGTTCCGTACCGGCTCTGATCTTGCTGAGCTGCTGAATGAGTTCTTTGAGGCGGCATATGCGGACGGCACCATGCAGGAGATTGCGGAAACTTACGGCGTGCAGGCTGCACTGATTGAGCAGGCAGCCGAGACGGAAGAAGAATAATCGGATACCCGAGGCCGCGCTGCTTGGCTCGCTTTGACCTGCGGCAAAAATTTCTCAGCAGATGCGCTTGCCTTTTTGTGCGGCACTGCTCCCTTAAATTTTGAAAACGACCGCCCGTTCCCTATGGGCGGCTCGTTTCTGTGTAAAGGCGGTTTATTATGGAAACATTTGCCCAGCAATTTCCCATTGTTTTCCAGTCCCTGAATGTGGGCTTCCTGCAGACATTGCGCCTGTTTGGCGTGACGCTGCTGGGAGCGATCCCTCTGGGGCTCATCATTATGTTTGGGTCTACATCTAAATTCAAACCGCTGGGTATGCTGACAAATCTGTTCGTTTGGGTTATACGCGGGACACCGC
>CAVIFH010000177.1:0-4852 GCA_963641615.1 bacterium
CTTCGGAGCAGATCGCGGCGCTGACGGAGGAAGACGTATCGCTGGTAGTCGATTTTACGAATGCGGAAATCGGAACAGCTACCTTCTCTGTCCGGGCAGTGATCGCAGACGGATTCCCGGGTGTGGGGCTGTTTAAGGCGGAAAGTGTTTCCGCAACCGTTGTTGAAAAGGGAACACTCAGCACCGAGCAGGAACAGGATACAGCGCAGCCGCCGGAGGCGGTTGGTTAGTGCGGAAGGGAGAAAGTTGCCATGGTAAAAAGTATGACCGGCTATGGCCGTGCTGTGGAGACAGTAAATGAAAGAGAGTTTACCATTGAGGTGCGGAGCGTTAATAACCGATACCTGGACTGCACCGTAAAAACGCCGAAGATGCTTTCATTTGCGGAGGATGCAGTCAAACAGGCGGTGAAGGCTACAATTTCAAGGGGCAAGGTGGATGTATTCATCAGCCAGCGCTCAGAGGGCGCGCCGGATGTGGCGATCAGCCTGAATGAGGATGTTGTGGCGGGGTATATCCAAGCAATGCGCACAATGGCGCAGAAATTCAATATCCGGGAAGATATCAGCGTAGCGCTTGTGTCTCAGATGCCGGATGTGTTCAAGGTGGATAAACCGGCTGTGGACGAGGAGCAGCTTCTTTCCGACCTGATGCAGGCGGTGAACCATGCGTTAGACAGCTTTGATGCAATGCGTGCCAGGGAAGGCGCTGCATTGAAGGCGGATCTGTGCAGCCGTGCGGAGACAATTCGCGGCCTGGTAGCGCAGGTGGAGGCCGGCGGCGCACAGACAGTTGCGGACTATCGGGCGCGGCTGTATCAGAAGCTGCAGGAGGTGCTTGCAAACACCGCAATTGATGAGAGCCGCATTCTTACCGAGGCTGCAATCTTTGCGGATAAAATTGCCGTAGACGAGGAAACGGTGCGTCTGCGGAGTCACCTGGATCAAATGGACTCCATGCTGGAGTCCGGAGAACCGATTGGAAGAAAGCTGGATTTCCTTCTGCAGGAAATGAACAGAGAGGCAAACACAATCGGCTCGAAGTGCACGGATCTGCGCCTGACGAAGGTTGTCGTTGATATCAAAGCGGAGCTCGAAAAAATACGTGAGCAGACGCAGAATATTGAGTGATTTTATCATCGGTTCCTGCTTCACTGAATGAAAATACAAGGGGAGCGTCTATGAAACTTGTAAACATCGGGTTTGGAAGCGTTGTTTCCGCGCAGCGTATTCTGGCGGTTGTGGAGCCGGATTCTGCGCCGATAAAGCGCCTGATTCAGGAGGCTCGAGACAGAGGCATGCTGATCGACGCTTCTTACGGCCGCAAAACACAGGCAGTCCTTTTGATGGATACGGATCATATCATCCTTTCGGCAATGACTGCGCAGATTATCGGCGAACGATGGCAGGGAAAGCCGGATGAAGAAGCGCAGAAGGAGGAAAACTGAAAAGTGGGCAAGGGGAAATTGGTCGTGATTTCGGGACCATCCGGTGTCGGAAAGGGAACGGCGCTGGAAATAGCAATGCAGCGCAGACCGGATCTGTCGTTTTCAGTGTCAGCAACCACACGTTCACCGCGCCCGGGCGAGGTGGAAGGGAAAAGCTATTATTTTATATCGGAAGATAAATTCCGGGACATGATCTCCAAGGATGAATTTTTGGAGTATGATCAACATAACAAGGCGTTCTATGGAACGCCAAGAGAGCAGGCTGAGGAAAAGCGCCGCAGCGGACCTGTTTTACTGGACATCGATCCCATGGGTGCCAAAAAGGTAAAGGAAAAAGTGCCGGATGTGGTGCTGATTTTTATTATGCCGCCCTCTGTGGAAGAACTGGAGAGGCGTCTGCGCGGCAGAGGCGATACGTCGGAGGAGCAGATTCGAATCCGAATGGAGCGGGCCAAGTGGGAAATGGAACAGAAATGCTGGTATGACTATGTGGTTGTCAACCACGAGCCGAACCAGTGTGCGGAAGAAATTCTGAATATCATCGGTTAAAAGGCAAATTCCGGAGAGAGTGCCTGAAAAGTACTCTTTCGAATTATGATAAAATTTTATGTATTTATGGAGGCAAAAATATGCTGTATCCCCCTGTAGCGGAATTATTGGAAAAAGTGGAGAGCCGTTACCTGCTTGTGAATCTGGTCGCCCATCGGGCACGCCAGATTGCAGCTGAGGCGGAGGCATTCCATGAGGACCTTCCCGCAAAGCCGGTTACGCTGGCGATAGAAGAAGTGGCCGATGACAAGCTCACCGGCTACGTGAAGGAAGAGTATAAAAACTGATCAAAGCAAGGATTGACGAGACCGGGGGCGCTTTGCCCTCCGGTCATTGTCGGTTTATTCGGTGAAAAGTATGGTTGCCAAGATTGCTGTTTCTGCTGCTGTTTTATCCATAGATAAACCGTATTCCTACACCATACCGGAGGGAATGACACTTTGCCCCGGATGCCGTGTGCAGGTTCCCTTTGGAAAGTCCAACAGGGCGGTGGAGGGAATTGTTTTGTCTGTGACAGAGCCGGGCGATGAACGGGCACTGAAGGATGTAACGTGTTCGCTGGATGATGAACCAATGTTTTCGGAGCATCAGCTACAAATGGCAGCTTTTTTGCGAGACCGTTACTTTTGCACCTTTTATGACGCAGCCCGTGCCATTCTGCCTGCGGGTGCTTGGTTTTGCAGCGAAACAAGCTTTGCGCTGACAGAGGAGCAGACGTGGAAATCCGCGTCTGTTCGCAAAGAGGGGGCTGTGCCTCTCCTGAAATGCTTGGAATCTCTCGGCGGTACGGCGAGAGAAAGCAGACTTCGTTCCGCCGTACAGTCGGACGAGGTCTTTTCGTCCGCAATAGAGTATCTCCTGCGAAAAAAGTGGATTTCATCTACGCAGAAGTTGCGTCCGCGAGTAACGGACAAGACCGAAAAAATTGCAGCGCTGAAGCTTCCGGCTGAACAGATCCGGGAAATCCTGACGGCTCAGCGAAAGGTTGGCCCCATGCAGCGAAAGGTACTTGCGTTTCTGCTGGATTGCGGGAGCGCTGCGGTGAAAGATGTTTGCTATTATACCGGTGCTCAGCCTGCTGTGCTGCGGCGGTTGGAGGAGCTTGGGTACGTCTCATTTTCCGAGCAGACTGTCCTTCGCTGCAGAGAAATAAAACCAGCGCAGATTACGAAGGAACTGATTCTGAGCAGTGAGCAGCAGGCTGCATTTTCCGGATTGTGCATCCAAATGGATGCGGCGCATCCGGGAGGCGCGCTGCTGCATGGAGTAACCGGGTCCGGGAAAACATCTGTTTATATTCGCTTGATTCAGCACTGCCTGGAGACGGGCAAAAGTGCGCTGCTGCTGGTTCCGGAAATCGCTTTGACGCCTCAGCTGCTCAGTCTGATGACGGCATGGTTTGAAAATCAAGTAGCCGTGCTGCACAGCAATCTGGGTGTCGGAGAGAGATATGATCAGTGGAAACGTGTGAAATCCGGCGATGCGAGAGTGATTGTCGGCACGCGGTCTGCGGTGTTTGCTCCCTGTGAGCGCCTGGGCGTGATCATTGTGGATGAAGAACAGGAGCATTCCTATAAGTCCGAAAACACGCCCTGCTATTCCGCGCGAGAGGTAGCAATCTGGCGCGGCGTGAAGGAGAATGTGCTCGTTTTGCTGGGGTCGGCAACCCCAAGCATAGAGAGCATGTATTGCGCAAAGAGGGGGGATTACTCCCTTTATACCATGAATTCCCGCTATAACGGGAAGCCCCTTCCTAAGGCAGAAATTGTAGACATGCGTGAAGAGATAAAGCTGGGAAACGATTCCAGCATCAGCGCTTTTCTTCGCGAACAGATTTATGACAATTTATCCCATGGTGATCAGACGGTGCTGCTGCTGAACCGCAGAGGAAACAGCCGTGCCCTTGTATGCATAGACTGCAGAGAAACGCCTCAATGCCCCCGGTGCGCCCAGGCAATGACATATCACAGCGCAAACAGCCGCATGATGTGCCACTATTGCGGATTCTCTCAGCCGGTTCCCCGGCGCTGTCCCAAATGCGGCGGCCCACTGAAGGCAATTGGCATTGGAACCCAAAAGGTCGAGCAGGAGCTGAAAACATTTTTCCCGGATGTACGTATTGACAGAATGGATGCCGATACCGTGAGCGCTGTCAATACCCATGAAAAGATACTGGAGCATTTTCAAAAGGAAAATGTGCCTGTGCTGCTGGGAACGCAGATGGTTGCCAAGGGCCTGAATTTGCCGGGCGTTACGCTGGTGGGCGTCCTGGATGCGGATTTATCCCTTTACACCGGCGGATACCGCGCAGGAGAGACAACATTCAATTTGCTGACACAGGTGGTGGGGCGTGCCGGCCGTGCTGAAAAGCCGGGGCGTGCGGTCATACAGACGATGATTCCGGATCATAAGATCATTCGTCTGGTAGCAGAGCAGGACTACGATGGGTTTTATAATTTGGAGCTTCAGCTGCGGGAAATGCAGAAAGCACCTCCGTTTTGCGACCGCCTGATGGTCACGTTTCGAGGGCAGGATGAGAATGCGGTTCTCCGCGGGGCTGTGAAATTTCGGGACAGTCTGCTGCAGTGCCTGCAGCAGGCGGAGTACAGAAGCGCTGAAGCGTCAGTTTTGGGCCCGGCGCCGTGTCCGGTGCCGAAAATTTATTATCATTACCGATACCGCCTTTCTGTCAGCTGCAAAATGGACAGAAAGATGCGATTTTTGATTTTCTGGCTGCTGCGGCAATTCGGAAAGGATAAGGAAAGCCGGGGCGTATCGGCATTTGCCGATGTAAACGGCTTTGAATAAAGATGCGCCGAATCTGTATTGGCGCGAACGATGACAACGGGTATAGAG
>CAVIFH010000178.1:0-4851 GCA_963641615.1 bacterium
ATGCATACCACGCTGATCACAATTGAGATGGAGTTAATCGCGCTGGAAAGCCCGGTGTCCCCCTTCAATTCCCCGGTAAAGGCCGGTACCGCAGAAGAAATCGGGCTGAAGGCCAGAATTACAAGTGCCTTGCGCACTTCCGGCTCCAGCGGCAGCACAAACCAACAAAGGGCGGCAATCAGCGCCGCCACACCGTAGCGCACACACAGCATTTTAACAATCATCCCTGTCTGCTTTTTCTTACCCACCGGGAGATTAAAGCCGACTCCCAGCATCAGCATTGCCAGAAATGCGTTGGATTTTCCGACAATATTTGCGAATTCCGTAATCGGACTCGGAAGCCGGATATGCAGCAGCGACAGAATCAGCATTACAAGATACGTTACAAAGGGAATGGATTTCAGCAGATCGTGCAAAATTCTTAAAGGCGAAAATTTATCTCCCCGCACAATCATGGCCGCTATGCTGTATGCCGTGCCCAGGCAGATAAACGTATTTCCGGTATCAAACAGGACTGTTGCGGTCATGCCCGCGGTTCCCAAAAAGCTCTGTACAAAGGGCATCGTAAAATTGCTGATGTTATAACCGGAAAGATTCAAAACCGAGAATGCCTTCTGCTCTTTTCCCTGATGCAGTGAAATCAGATATCCCACAGCCATATAGATCAGTCCAAAGCCAAATCCAAGTAGGCACAAAAGGAACATGGATCCATCGATTTCTTTCCCGCTGAAGCTGTAGACAATCGATGCGGGCAGCGTAATTTTCAAAACGATCTTTGCAATGACCCCAAAGTCTTCCTCTTTAAAAAAGCCGACATGTCTTAAAAGCCATCCCAGGAAAATGATTGCTACAAAGCAGCCGGCTTTCGTCAAAATTTCAGCCACTGTGTCCACTCCTCAGATTTTCTTCATATAGGCGGATGCCGTGTTATACATCAGCTTCTTGGTGCCGATGTCATCAAATGCAATTTCCAGCAGTGCATCGCCGCCCATTTTGGTTATGGTGAGCACCATTCCCCGGCCAAAGGCAGCGTGAAGCACCATATCTCCCTGATTCAGCTCCAGCGATGCAGAGGAAGGATGCCTGTCGGAGAGCATAGAGCTCTCGCTGTGATGGTGCGGGCGAACATAGCTGCTTCGGGCAGAGCGGGGTGCATAGGCGTGCTCCGTGCGGTCCTGAGAGCCTTGGGTGCTGTAATAGCCGCCCCTTCGGCGGATGCATTCCTCGGGAATTTCCTTTAAAAAACGAGATGGCATTGACGAGGAGGTCTTGCCGTAAATCATACGCTGCCGGGCATAGCTGATGGTAAGGGCCTCCTTTGCCCGGGTAATTGCCACGTAGCACAGCCGCCGTTCCTCTTCCATCTCCTCTGCATCCCCAATGGATCGCTGTCCGGGGAAAAGGCCGTCTTCAAAACCGACCAGAAACACATGTGGAAACTCCAGGCCCTTTGCAGAATGCATCGTCATCATTACCACGGTATCATCATTTTCATCATACTGCTCAATATCGGTATACAGCGCGATTTCCTCCAGGAAGCCTGCCAGCGTCGGCACCTGCGCATTCTCCATATAGGAATGTATGCTGGATTTTAATTCCTGCACGTTTTCAAATCGTGTTTTATTCTCTTCCGTTTCCTTGGAGGTAAGCATATCCCCATAGCCGGTGCGCCTTACCATTTCGTCGTAAAATTCCGGCAGGGCCATACCGTCATTGAGAAGCTTCGCGAGGCTTTCGATGAGCTCGGCAAATTGCCGCAGCTTCCCTGCCGATTTTTCCAGCGCTCCATAGGAATCCGCATGAGAAATAATTTCATACAGGGGTTTCTCTTCCGCGTCCGCAAGACGCTGGGCCATTTCAATCGTTTTGCTGCCAAGGCCTCTCGGAGGATTATTGATGATGCGTAGCAGACGCAGATTATCCGAACGGTTGTTGATGACGCACAGGTAGGACAGCATATCCTTGATTTCTGCCCGATCAAAGAAGCGGGTACCGCCGATGACACGGTATGCAATGCCGTTGCGCTTCATGGCATATTCCAGCGCGTTGGACTGGGCATTGGTGCGATACAGGATTGCGAAATCCCGCATCTTGCTGCTCCGCACTGCTGCCAGGATCTGCCCTGCAACGAAATTCGCCTCACTGCCCTCATCAGAGGCCTCATATACCGTAATGGGAGACCCTTCCCCGTTCGCCGTCCAGAGCTTTTTCCCTTTTCTGCCGACATTGTGCGAAATTACCGCATTGGCTGCATTGAGGATTGCCTGAGTCGAGCGATAATTCTGCTCCAGACGGATGGTGCGCGCTCCCCGATATTGCTTCTCGAAATTCAGGATATTTTCAATGGTGGCACCCCGGAAACGGTATATGCTCTGGTCGTCATCACCAACCACGCAGATATTTTTCTCCTCTCCCGTCAGCAGCGCCGTCAGCAGGTACTGCATGTGGTTCGTGTCCTGGTATTCGTCCACAAGGACATAGCGGAATTTTTTCTGGTAATATCTGCGGATATTTTCATTCTGCTGCAGCAGCTTTACCGTAATGAAAATGATGTCATCAAAGTCAAGCGCGTTGTTTTCCTTCAGCTGGGTCTGGTATTTTGCATAGGCCCGCGCGACATATTTCACGCGGAGATTGTTGTTTTTCTCGGCATCCTCCAGCATCTCATCCGGAGAGACCATTTTGTCCTTCTGGCGACTGATAATGCTCAAAACATACTTGGGCGGAAAGGTTTTCTCGTCCATGTCCAGTTCCTTCAGCACGGCCTTCATTAACCGCTCGGAGTCGGAGGAATCATAAATTGTAAAGCTGCGGGTGTAGCCCATTACGTCAATCTCACGCCGAAGGATGCGGCAGCACGCCGAATGGAAGGTCATCGCCCAGATATCCTGCGCATCATCTCCAAGAAGTGCAGAAAGCCGCTCCTTCAGTTCGTTGGCCGCCTTGTTCGTAAAGGTAATCGCCAGAATGCTCCAGGGAGCTGCAGGCTCATAGGCGCACAGGGCGTCCGCATACTCTATATCTTCTTCAGAGGGTTCACTCCCGATGGACTCCAGGAAATCAACCTGCTGCTGTGTAATGTTCGCCGGAACCTCTGTGCAGTCACTTCCCCTGCCATAGCGTATCAAGTTGGCAATTCGGTTGATCAGGACGGTTGTTTTGCCGCTGCCCGCCCCTGCCAGCAGCAGCAGCGGCCCCTGTGTCGTAAGCGCGGCCTTCCGCTGCATGTCGTTAAGCTGTGAAAAACGTGACGCAATATACTTCTGCCTTGCGGCAATAAATCGCGATTGTAACTGTTCTGTCATTCAACGCACCTGTCTGTCAGTAAGATGAGCTTATTTTACTCCTTTTGCTGAAAAAGGTAAAGAGAAATTAAGGCTATTTTCCATTTGGCAGCTTTTCCGGGGCTGGCATTTCCCCTGATGCCGAACGCAGCAGTCACTCCACTTCCAGGACATTCAGCTCGTCACCCTTTACCATAAAGCGAATGTTGAAGCCCGCAAATGACAATCCGTATACGCGGTCTTCCTCACGCTGGTAAGCCGGGCGGGGGTCATGCATCAGTACGCCCAATGCCGCAGCCTGTTTTTCCGCCGGGAGCTTTTCCAAAAGGCTGTCCGGAAAATTTACATGGAGCAAAAAGCTGTCCGCGTGGTCCGTAAATCCGCCGTTTGCATCCGGCTTGCTGTCGCTGTACGGAATGTAGGGCTTTATATCAAAAATCGGTGTGCCATCCATCAGATCCGCCCCGCCGACAATGAGCACAGTACCATATTTCTGCGTGTGCTCCATCCGGATCAGCCGAACACAGGACAGGCCCAAATGATTTGGCCGGAAGGGCGAGCGCGTTGCAAACACGCCGAGGCGTGTATTTCCTCCCAGACGCGGGGGACGTACGGTTGGAGACCAATCCTGGCGCAGTGCCTGTGAAAACTGCCAGATAATCCACAGATGTGAAAATTCCGCAATTCCCCGCAGTGCGTCATCGTTTCGGTATTCCGGCTCAAATACAATGGCAGAGCGCAGCTCCTCCACCAGGCCGCTCTGCCTCGGAATTCCAAACTTCGCCGGAAAATCGCTGTGCATTCTTGCGATCACATTAATGGATGTCTGTTCCATAATGGATGTCTGTTCCATTCAATCACCCTCTTTTTTCAAAAGAATATCACACTGCATAAAAAAAGTCCACTCCCGGCTTTGGAGCGGACCTGCTGTACATTTTCTTATTGATGCTCTTTCATCCATGCCTTCAGCTTTGTTTTTGCGAGTCGAATGATATCCTCCTGGGGGTACAGGGACGTTTCGCCGCCGCCCACATGAAGGAAGTACAGACCATTGGGGGTTTGATAAAGATCCTCTTCATATCCATCAGGATCTCCCAATTTCCCATAAGAATAGGCCTGAACCAGCGTTGACGCATCGGTATCAAACTCAATTTTACTGATAACCTTTTTCATTCTATATACTCCTTTGGGAAAGTTCTGTGTTATTATATCCTGAAATTTCAAAAATGCAACAAAAAGGGCTCATTTTTTCACTCGTTTTGAAATAATTGTATGATGGGAATATTTTTCTGTTTGCGTACGGCAGTTGTTTGTGCAGCATGCATTAATTTATACGTGCATTTTTGTGCACAATTTCGTAACTAGGCGTTTACCTTGAAAGAGATGATTCATTCAATATGGTTGCAAAGGTTAGAAAAACATGGTAGAATTGCGGTTGTCAGAATATACATGTGATCAAAGGGACAGAAAATGGAAGAAAATATTACTACATTTGAAAATCTGGGCTTATCCAAAGAAATGCTCCGCGCACTGGAGCGCAAGGGCTATGGCTACCCTACCACCATAC
>CAVIFH010000179.1:0-4806 GCA_963641615.1 bacterium
ACAATGTCCATCACCTGTCCGGTAATAAATACCGTGATTCCGCTGTAGAGCGCACGGCTGATATCGTGAAAAACGATACCGGTCAGGATCACAACAAAGGTATCGAAGGTAATGGAAATGGTACCGATCGGCACATTGCGATAGCGGAGCTTCAGAAGCCGAACCAGAATATCGGAACCGCCGGTGGACGCTCCTGCCGCAAACACGACTCCGATTCCCAGTCCGCAGAGCAGCCCGCCGTAAATACCGCACACAAGGGAATCCTGAAATTCAATGGAAATTGCGGAAAACACGTCAATCAGCACGCCGCTGGTTATCATTCCCATAAGAGAGCCGGCGAAGAAGCGCTTTCCGATCCGAACGCCTCCGATTACAAACAGCGGTATGTTCAGGGCAACCGAAAGCAGACCTATGTTTCGAATCCCCGCAATCTGGCCGACTGCCTGAGCCAGTCCGGAAATGCCGCCGGAATTGATGTCATTGGGTTCCAGAAACAGGCTGAAGCCCAATGCAAACACAGCACTTCCGAATATCGTGGCCGCGATCCATCCGTATTTTTTTAAGATGCTCTGCATATATTCCCCTCTTTATGCAAATCTAATTCCTTAAATTTCAAGCTTCAGCTGCTTTTCCTGTGTATCCTCCTGCCGAAGCAGCGCCCCCGCCGCAGGGATCGTCTTCGTACGGTAGCGGCTTTCATTTTCCATTCCGCTGTTCTCCAGAATCCGGACAGCGGAAACCACCGCTTTTCTCTTCAGGGACATAACGGCCACGCCGATGGTATTGCGCGTGGTCTTTGGCAGAAGCTGGGCCGTTGAGAAAATCAATGCTCTGCCATCACTGGCATAGAGCACCATCTGCGTATCGTCCTGCATGGCATACACCGCAACGAGAGGACTCTTATCGCTGTACGCGCCGGTGAGCTTTTTGCGATTCGTTTTCGTTTCGTAGGCGCTCAGAGGCACCTTGGCGACCTTGCCGTTTTCGAAGAAGAACAGCACAAAGCCGCTGTAATTCGCGGTCAGGATGACGCTGCGCACCGTATCGCCCTGCTCCATGCCCAATTTCTGGGGCAGGAAATCCCCCAGCTGGGATGCCTTCCCGTCCTCAAATTCGCTGAGCCGGGACTTATAGCACTCGAATTTGTCGGTGAATACCAGAAGATCCGTGCGATTGGTTGCCTCCTGAGAAAACGCCAGCGCATCCCCTTCCTTGAACTTCTGTTCTCCGCTCATACGCAGGGACTGGGCCGTAATTTTCTTAAGATAGCCCTCCTTCGATACGAAAACCGTCACCGGATAATCCGGGGTATCCTCGTTCCCCTCCTCCGGTTCGGCGTCGGCATATTGGTAAACAATCTCCGTTTTACGGGGCTGGCCGTATTTCTTGGAAACATCCTGGAGCTCCCGGATAATGACATCCTTCAGCTTGCGGGCGCTGCCCAATGTGCCGCGCATATCCGCAATTTCCTGCTCCAGCTGACTGATTGCCTTTGTCTGCTTCAGGATGTACTCTTTGTTGATGTTCCGCAGCTTTATTTCCGCAACGAAATTGGCCTGCGTTTCATCAATGCCAAAGCCGATCATCAGGTTGGGAACAACCTCCGCATCCAGCTCGGTTTCCCGGATAATGTGAATGGCCTTGTCGATATCCAGCAGAATGCGCTCCAGACCCTGAAGCAAATGGAGGCGCTCCTCGCGTTTGCCGATCTGGAAGAAAAGCCGCCGCTTTATGCAGTCCGTACGCCAGGCAGTCCACTCCTCCAGAATTTCGCCGACTCCCATCACCCGGGGCATACCCGCGATCAGGATGTTGAAATTGCACGGGAAGCTGTCCTGCAGAGGCGTCATGCGGAACAGCTTCTGCATCAGCTTTTCCGGGTCAACGCCGCGCTTCAGGTCTATGGTCAGCTTGAGGCCGCCCAGATCCGTTTCGTCGCGCATGTCGGAAATTTCCTTGATCTTCCCGGCCTTGATCAGGTCGGCGACCTTATCCATAATGACCTCGATGGCCGTGGTATACGGGATCTCGGTAATCTCGATGAGATTTCCTTCCTTTTCATAGTGCCACCTGGCGCGCAGCCTGAAGCTGCCCCGGCCTGTGGAATAAACCTCGCGGGCAGCGGCCTCATCAAACAGCAGCTCCGCCCCGGTGGAGAAATCCGGGCCGGGCAGCGTCTCCAGAATGTCATGGTCTGGATTTTTCATAAGCGCAATGGCTGTATCGCAGACCTCCTTCAGGTTGAAGGAGCAGATATTGCTCGCCATTCCCACTGCAATTCCCTGATTGGCGGACACAAGCACATTGGGGAATGTGGTCGGCAGGAGCGTCGGCTCCTTCATGGTGGCGTCGTAATTGTCCACCATATCCACCGTGTCGCTGTCAATATCCCGGAACAGCTCGGCGCAGATGCTGTCAAGCTTCGCCTCGGTATACCGGGACGCAGCGTAGGCCATATCCCGGGAATACACCTTGCCGAAATTGCCCTTTGAATCCACGAAGGGATGCAGCAGTGTTTCATTGCCCCGGGCCAGACGCACCATCGTCTCGTAAATGGCGGCATCCCCATGGGGGTTCAGCCGCATGGTCTGCCCCACAATGTTTGCGGATTTCATTCGTCCGCCGGCCAGCAGGCCCATCTTATACATCGTGTAAAGGAGCTTGCGATGCGAAGGCTTGAATCCGTCAATTTCGGGAATCGCGCGGGAAACAATGACCGACATTGCGTACGGCATGTAATTTGTCTCCAGTGTTTCCGAAATTGCCTGCTCGGTCGTTGAGCCGGACAGGCCCACGATCCCATCGGTATTTACTTTCTTTTTCTTTTCCGGTTCCTGTTTTTTCTTTGCCATGCTCTGCTTCCCATCTGTTCATCAGGAAATATCTGCAAGTTCCAGATATTTCGCGCCATTTTCCGCGATAAAATTCTTACGCTCGTTCAGCCCGTCGCCCAGAAGAATATTGAAATAATAGGCGGTACGCTCCGCGTCCTCCGGCATAACCTTGATCAGGCGGCGCGTCTCCGGATTCATTGTGGTCATCCACATCATTTCCGGCTCATTTTCGCCAAGTCCTTTGGACCGCTGGATATTTACCTTCTTCCCGGAAAGCTCTTTCAGGATTTTTGTCTTTTCCTGCTCATTGTAGGCAAACCAGGTCTTGTCCTTACAGGTAATTTCAAAAAGCGGCGACTCCGCAATGTACACATAGCCGTCCCGAATCAGCGTAGGACACAGGCGGTAAATCATCGTGAGGATCAGGGTGCGGATCTGGAATCCGTCATAGTCGGCATCCGTGCATATGACGACCTTGCTCCAGCGAAGCGCAGACAGGTCAAAGGAGGAGAGCTCTTTTGATTTCCTGCCCTGCATTTCAACGCCGCAGCCCAGCACCTTCATCAGATCCGTAATAATCGGCGACGCAAATATCTTATTGTAGTCTGCTTTCAGGCAATTCAGGATTTTTCCGCGTACCGGCATGATCCCCTGGAATTCCGCGTCACGCCCCTGCTTGACGCTGCCAAGAGCGGAGTCGCCCTCCACGATGTAGAGCTCCCGGATATTCACGTCCTTGCTGCGGCAATCCACAAATTTCTGCACACGGTTGGAAATGTCAATGGCACCGGAAAGCTTTTTCTTCACACTGGACTTGGTCTTTTCCGCGGACTCTCTTGCCCGCTTGTTCACCAGAATCTGCTCTGCCGCCCGGTCGGCATCCTGCTTGTTCTCTATAAACCAGACCTGCAGCTGCTCCTTGAAGAAAGCGGTCATGGCCTCCTGCGTAAATCTGGAGTTGACGGATTTCTTCGTCTGATTTTCAAAGCAGCCGATGGTCGAAAAGCAGTTCGTTACCAGCACCAGGCTGTCCTGAATATCCTGGAACAGAATCTTGCTCTCGGTTTTGGTATATTTGTTGTTGTCCCTCAGGTATTTGTCAAAGGCCGCCGTAAATCCGGAGCGAACCGCCTTGTCCGGGCTTCCGCCGTATTCCAGCCAGGAGGAATTATGGTAATATTCAATACTGGAAATCTGCTTGGAAAAGCAAAAGGAAGCCGTAATTTTCAGCTTCATCTCCGGGCGATTATCTGCGTCTCTGCCCCGGCGCTCCGCTTCCCAATACACGGGCATGGTGAACGCATTGTCCCCCACCAGCTCCTCAATATACTGCTTGATGCCGTCCGGATAGCAGAATTCCTCTTCTTCAAACTTCCCGCTGACCTGATTGCGGAAGCGGAATGTGATTCCCTTGTTTACCACCGCCTGCCGCCGCAGAACGTCCCGATAATATTCAACGGGAATATTGATGTCCGTAAACACCAGCTTATCCGGCTTCCAGTGGAAAATGGAGCCGGTCTTTTTTCTGTCTGTCGGCTGTTTTTTCAGTCCGCCGATATTTTTTCCCTTTTCAAAGTGGAGGTCATACCGGAATCCGTCCCTTCGAATGACGGCATCAAAGAACTCCGACGCATATTGGGTCGCGCAGGAGCCCAGGCCGTTCAGTCCCAGGGAATACTCATAATTTTCACCGTTCTCGCCATATTTTCCGCCGGCGTACATTTCGCAGAAAACGAGCTCCCAGTTATACCGCTTTTCCTTTTCGTTGTAATCCACCGGGCAGCCCCGGCCGAAGTCCTCGACTTCCACGCTCAGGTCTTCATAGCGTGTCACGATGATGGTATCGCCGTGACCCTCCCGGGCCTCATCGATTGCATTGGAAAGGATTTCAAAGACTGCATGCTTGCAGCCCTCCAGGTCATCAGAGCCAAAAATAACCGCCGGGCGCTTGCGTACCCGGTCCTCACCCTTC
>CAVIFH010000180.1:0-4783 GCA_963641615.1 bacterium
TGTCTTGAGACAAAATCTCTCGGTGAATGCTCTTGCCTCATTATGCGGTATTGCCTAAAATGAATATGCGGCGGGCAGACGCAAAAAAACGTCTGCCCGCCGCGTTGATAAGAATGAGGGATATATTTATGCGGCCTTGCGGGCTGCATCCCTGCGGGTGAGCGGATGAAAGCAGAACAGGCATGATCAAAATCACACCTGTTCCGGAAAACTGATTTTACTGCCTTACCAGCACTTGATTGGCGGCTGCTTTTGGTGCGCGGATATGCGGGGGACTAAACCTCAGCAAGCCCGGCATCTACCATTTTTTGCAGGCTCATGAGGATGCCCAGTTTGGCGTGATACCAGGTGAGGCCCCCCTGAAAATACACAGCATAGGGCGGGCGGATGGGGCCGTCCGCAGACAGTTCGATAGAACTGCCCTGAACGAAGGCTCCTGCGGCCATAATCACCTTGTCGCTGTATCCGGGCATATCCCAGGGAAGGGGATCGGCGTAGGAGTCCACCGGCGCGGCGGCCTGGATGCCCTTGCAGAATGCGATCATTCCGGCCTCGCTACCAAGCTCCACGGCCTGAATGATATCATGGCGCGTTTCGGAAGCGCCGGGCACACAGCGAAAACCGAGGGGCTCATACAAATTCGCGGCGAATACGGCGCCCTTTTCCGCACTTGCGACGACTGTCGGCGCCAGGAAGAAGCCCTGATACAGGGCGGGCATCAGCCCCAGATTTGCGCCAACCTCCTGACCCAGTCCCGGGGCAGAGAGACGGTAAGCGCACCTGTTTACACAGCTGCGGGTCCCGCAGATATATCCGCCGATCGGGGCGAGACCGCCCCCGGGATTTTTGATCAGAGACCCTACCACCATATCCGCGCCCACATCGGAGGGCTCGATGGTCTCTACGAATTCTCCGTAGCAGTTATCTACCATTACAATGACATCCGGCTTGATCTTTTTGCAGAAGGAAATCAGCTCCCCGATCTGCTCTACGGAGAAGGTGGGGCGGGTAGCGTACCCCTTGGAGCGCTGAATGGTGATCAGCTTTGTCTTCTCATGGATTGCGGCGCGGATCCCGTCATAGTCAAAGCTTCCGTCCGGCAGCAGATCGACCTGACGGTATGTTACGCCGTACTCTGCCAGAGAGCAGGGGCTTTCCCGAATGCCGATTACCTCCTGCAGGGTGTCATAGGGCATGCCCACAGGGGAGAGAAGCTCGTCACCGGGCAGCAGATTCGCACTGAGGGCAACCGTGAGTGCATGGGTACCGCAGGTGATCTGGGGGCGGACAAGGGCAGCCTCCGTGTGGAAAACGTCTGCGTATACCTTCTCCAGATTATCCCGCCCCAGGTCATCATAGCCGTAGCCTGTGGTTGCGGCAAAGCACGCCGCGGAGACACGATTTTCCTGCATGGCGGCGATGACCTTTGCCTGATTATATTCCGCAATCCGGTCGATTGCCTCAAATCGGGCGGATAGCTTCTTCAGTGCCCGCTCTCCGTACTCATACACGGCAGGGGATATGCCCATTTTCTGATACTGGGCAAGTATTTCTTCCATGATATATCTTCTTTCTGTCATTTAATCGCTCAAAACACAGGAAATTATAGTAAATGAGCCTCCCTTTGTCAAGGCGAAGAAGGGCGCGGCCGGGGCAATTGTGTTCAGCCCTTTGGTGCAGTCAGCTTCTTCAGAATTTCCGTATCCGCCGGGCAGAAATCATACTGCGGAATTTCCGCCGGGGTGATCCAGCGGATATCGTTATGCTCGAGCATCTGCGGCACACCTTCGGCGATTCTGGCGTTAAAGAGCGTCAAAGTTATGGTAATATCGGGATATTTATGGACTGTTTCTGCAAACACCGGGCCGACATCCAGCGTAACGGCAAGCTCCTCCCGGCATTCACGAATGAGCGCCTGCTCCTTGGTCTCTCCCGGCTCGACCTTCCCGCCGACGAATTCCCAAAGAAGGCCTCTTGCCTTATGCGCCGGGCGCTGGCATATCATAAATTTATCTCCGTCCCAGATCAGGGCGGCAACTACATCTGTCATCGTTGTTTTCTCCCTTATTTTGTGAGCCCAAAATCATATTGCAGATAATCCGGCAAATCGCATTCCATATGGATATCAAACAGCAGCGTCCCCTTCGGATTATCTGTCTTCCTCGGATTTTTCATAGCACCTTCGCCAACGTAGGTGAAAGGCATCACGATGCCATTTCCAGATTCAACTTTTCGGATAAACACATATGTCCGTTTGCTGTTTATGAGCTCAGCCTGCTTTTCTTCGTTGAGTCCGGCTTCGCACTCCCATTGGAAAAGATTTGGCTGAAGGAATTTGTCCTTGTAATTCAGGTGCTCCTGAATGCTCGCATCCTTCTTGATGGACGCAAAGATAACAACATCGCCGTCGTATACATAGGTCCCCTTCATTGTATACCCGGGGTTTTTCAGAAGTTTCAGCTGCACCTGGTCCATGCGGTAGCTCTGCCAGAGCTTGAAACCCGTCTCAGCGCCGTAATCGGCAGTAAATCGGGTCAGGCCGTATTCGAGCAAGTCTTCGAGATATTCCTTGAACTGATCATCCAGAGGGACATCCGCCAGGAAGCAGCTTTCGCCGTCGAATGTCAGGAAACCATTATCCAGAATATATTTCAGTCCATGCTCCAGCTGCTCGTGGGAATAATCTCCGATGGTCTCGGACAGCCGTTTCTCTATTTCGAATACTTTGGAAATACCGTGAATCACGCTGTCAAAGATGAGATATTCATGCTGCCGCACGAGGGGAAGCATGGCGGAGAGGTAATTCACAAAGGCAATCTGCCGCTCCGTAAATATGGGCAGGAGCTTTGCATCCTCATCGCTGTCGTCCAGTATGCCATGGAGGAAATGATAGTAGGAAATGCACTTTTTCCCGCCGATTTTGATGCTCATAAACCGAAGCAGATCGGGGGCACAGTCGTTGTTGAGATAGTCCATATGCTTCGGGTAGGACTCTGCGCCGATATACTTACGGAAGTTGAAATAGTCCTGCTTGAGGTATACGAGGCTGTTGAAATTCTCTTTTTCAATATAGCTGATGATTTCTTCCTTACTCAGGTCGTCAATGTGAATCTCAACGCCGTAATCATCAAGGCCAATCGCCTTGAAATCATCCTGTACAAGGGCCATCATCAGGCGCTTCTCAAGCACGAAATTCTCCGCAAGGGACGAGAGCGCAAAGGCGATCTGCACGCTTCTTTTGTAGCTGTTTCCGATGAAGTCAAGCACCGTAACATACTGCTTGTTGTCATATTTTCGAAGTCCGCGGCCAAGCTGCTGAATAAAGATTGTGGATGATTCAGTCGGGCGCAGGAACAGCACCATGTTCACGCCCGGAATATCAACGCCCTCATTGAGAATATCGACGGTGAAGAGAATCTCAAGCTCCTTTTCATCGCTCTGCAGGTCGTTATAGGCTCGAATTCGCTCGCCGATATCGTTCCTTCCCGTAAGATACGCTGTCTTATAATGTTCGCTCATCATCTCACACATCATGCGGGCGTGGGTAACATTCCGGCAGAAAGCAAGGGCTTTCAGCTTCCCCTTTGGGCGGTGCTTCTCAATCTCACGGGCAATAAAGTCTCCGTGCTCCGCCGTTGCAAGCTGCGCCACCATCCGGCGTTCCTCACTTTTGGTGAGTCCGTAGTTGATGAGCTCATCCCGTATGCCGTAGTAATGAAACGGCACCACAAGGTCGTTGATGATGGCATCGCGCAGGCGAAGCTCATAGGGGACATTCTTGTCAAACAGTTCAAAGACATCCTGGTTGTCCATGCGTTCGGGTGTCGCGGTGAGTCCCAGCAGAAACTCCGGCTCAAAGTAGCCGATGATCTTTCGGTAGGTTTCCGCCGTCGCGTGATGGCATTCGTCCACGATAATGTAGTCAAACCAGTCCTTCGGGAAAAGTTCAAGAGACTTTGCCATCGTGACGTTTGTCGCAAATACGAAATCCGCGTCCTGCTCCTTGCTTTCGCCGCTGAATATGCCATAGGCAACGGAATTTCCAAACACATCCTGAAAGGTTTCCAGAGATTTCTTGAGAATGGACCCCTCATGAACGATGTAAAGGAGCCGCTTCGGGGAAAAATTCAGCGCGTCAAATGCCGCAAGGTAGGTCTTGCCGGAGCCTGCCGCTGCGACTACCAGTGCGCGGGATGTACCGACGGCACGGTAGCGATTCAGCTCCTTCAGAGCCTTGCGCTGCATGAAGTTCGGCTTGATGCTTGCCGTATGCAGATCGTAGTCCATATCCCAGCGCTCAATGGCGAAATTGAGTTTGCCGGAGTAGAGATTGATAATTTCCGAGTTCAGCGGATGGGTAGCATTCCACTTTTCTTCAAACTCACCCATGGCATCCGTAAACAGGGTAGATGACTTTTCTGCCGACACTGCCACATCCCACTCCACGTTTTTGAGAAGCGCGTAACGGGTGATGTTCGATGAGCCGACGATCACCTCGCACCTGTCGGGGTATTCAAAAAGATAGCCTTTGGAGTGATATCCGAGGGTTGCATACCCGCTGTCATGAAAGCACTCGTGGTCTAGATGACAGGCAAAGTTCTCACATCTTGACTGCAGGGCGAAAAAGCTTTTCAGTGACGCGATATCCGTAAAATTCTGGTAGGTTGAGGTAATGATCCGCCCAACCGCGCCCCGCTCGACTGCCGCCTCGATATTCTTAAACAGCAAAACAAGCCCCGCTTTTTTGATAAAGCTGACCGAGAAACAGAATGCCGTGCAATGC
>CAVIFH010000181.1:0-4773 GCA_963641615.1 bacterium
ATATAGTAAATTGCCAATTTGTCACCTCATTCCATTATCTTTATAATCAGTTCATTCACATCCTCCGTGGGCTTGCCCTCACTCAGGAGTTTGTTTCTGAAGCTCAAAAGAGCGTATTTTGCCAGACGAAGCTCAAACGCATCAAGCTCGACTATTCGTTTTTCCTGTTTACGACGGAACATTTTCGGCACCTCCGTTTCTGTTTTCAACCTCAGTCTATCCGAAAATGCCTGCCGCCGCAAATGTGCAAATAAAAATTTTCCGAGTAGCAAATACGGCAGCCTGTTGAAAGGCTGCCGTAGGCGGAAAACCCAGAACTTGTCAAATCGCTTTCACGGTCGTTCACTATGACGGATTGCGAGTTATAGCTCGGCAAGTTGCTCTACTGCATACAGCGGCAAATTCACAAGCCAATCTTCTTTCTTGAAATCCGCCATCGAAGTACGGACGGCAATTTCGGGTGCAAACTTCTCCTGATAGGTTTTCAGGCTCTTTGCCCGGAGGTTGGTTTCAGCCTTTACCTCTACGGGAATAACCTGTTCGCCTGTATCCACGATGAAGTCAATTTCGCAGGATCCTCTGTCATTGGTGTAGTAGTAAACGCCCAGATCTTCAATGGTTTTCAGCTGCTGGCAAACATACTGCTCCGTAAGAGCCCCTTTGAATTCAACAAAGAGGTCGTTTCCATCCAGCAATGTACGCTGGCGGAGGCCTGCCATACACCCAAGCAGTCCCACATCAACAATGAACAACTTGAACGCCTTTAAGTCTTCATAGGCCTTCAGGGGAATTCCGGCAGCATTGACGCGACTGACCTTATGAACCAGTCCGCAGTCAGAAAGCCACAGAATGGCCGTTTCATAATCCCTGGCTCGTGCACCCTCTCGAACAAGGCCATAGACGAACTTTTTGTTCTCTCTTGCCAACTGCGAGGGGATGCTGTTCCAAAGCATACGGATCTTGGGAACAATCTCATTCGGTGCGTGCTTGGAAAAATCCTGCTCATAAGCGGCAAGGATTCTTTTTTGTATCTCACGGACCTCATTAAAATCCTTGTTCTCCGCAAAGCTCTGTACCGCTTCAGGCATACCTCCAACAAAATAATACTGCTTGAGCGCATCAATGTAGGTCTGCTTAAAGCTCGTGATCATTGGATAATCCTGCTTATTGAGCAGCTCTGCAAAACGCTCCTTTCCGGTGGCCATCAAAAACTCATTGAAAGAGAGCGGGTATAGCTTCAGAAAATCCACTTTGCCCACCGGGAAAGAAGTACCTCCGTGCAGGGCAATGCCGAGCAGAGAGCCTGCGCATACAATGTGGTATTCCGGCGCATTTTCGTAAAAGTACTTGAGTGAGCTGAGTGCTCTTGGAACTTCCTGCACCTCATCAAAGATCAGGAGGGTATGGTCGGGATCGATTTTCCGACCGGAGTATAATTCCAGTCCCATAATCAAACGATCTGTATCCAAATCAGAAGCAAACAGTTCGGCCATTCTGGAATTGGAATCGAAGTTAATATATACGGTATCAGTATAATAGAGCCTTCCGAATTCCTTCATCAGCCATGTCTTCCCGACCTGCCGCGCTCCCTCAATAATCAACGGCTTCCGTCGCTTGCTTTCTTTCCATTTCAATAGTTTTTCAATTGCGATTCGGTACATATTCGCACCCCCTATTTCATACTGCAAATATAGTATACCACCGAATTACAAAAAATGCAATGAGCTTTCGCATCCGAGCCACATTTTTACAACGAGCTTTCGCTGCACTCGTGCACTTTTTACGGCGAACTTTGAAGCAGGCGCCGGATATCCTGCATTGCCACTGTGATTTTTCTTTTTAGCGTTCTCTGTCTGCGGATGACTTTTGCGGCTCCTCATCACCTCGCTCACCGTCAATGATCTCATTTTCCGTCTTATCCAGGTTTAACAGGGCATTTAGCTCGTTGAGCCGTGTGGTTTTCACTTTAAGCTCTTCCTCCTGTGGGAACGGCTTTTGCACCTCGACCTTGGCGTTTTCCATTTGAACACGGACATTTTCAAGCTGTTCACGGCAGGCGTACAGCCTGTCCTCAAAAGCTCCGAGAGTATTGTCCAGTCGCTGAATATTGCCGAAGATATCCGTGCCGAGCGGTGTGGTGTGACTTAGTGCACCCTTCAAGGTGATTTTGTATTCCCTCGAAAAGGTATCAAAGGACATTTCCATATCAAAACCACGGTATTCGCCGATTTTGAAGGCATCGGGACTTGTCATGGACTTGCACAGAGCGATAATACCTTCACCTGCGGCCTTTTTATCTCGCACCGTGCCGCCGGGGAGTATCATCGGCGAGAAGCCGTCCTCGTTCGGCTCGGTATTTCTCTTTATCCGGTCTATATCCTGCGTGTAGCCCTCAATATACTGCTCAAGGGATTTTATCCGCTGCGGGAACTCCTTCAGAAGCTGATCTTCAAGGGCGTATCTCTGGCTAAGGTGATTTGCCTTTAAGAGCTTGAGTCTCGACACATCAATATCCAGGTCCATCTTTTCCTTTATATGCGGATTACCGGCACATAAGGCTTTTATCTCCGCATAGCTGAGTGCCGTTTCGTCGATATCCTCCGCGGAGCGCACCGGCGATTTACTCGTCATAATCTGCCCGATGAATTTCTGCTTGCTCTCCACAAGCTGATACAAGTAGCTGTCGAAGGTATTTTCCGTAACATAGGTGAAGATATCAACATCCTTGTTTTCATTGCCCTGGCGGATGATTCTGCCTTCACGCTGCTGGAGGTCCGACGGTCTCCACGGACAGTCGAGATGGTGAAGTGCCACAAGCTTTGTCTGTACATTGGTGCCGGCTCCCATCTTTTGAGTAGAGCCGATAAGCACGCGGATCTGACCGCTGCGTACCTTTCCGAAAAGCTCTTTTTTCTGCGCCTCGGAATTTGCTGTGTGGATATACGCAATTTCTTCTTTCGGAACGCCCTTTGCTATGAGCTTGTCCCTCAGATCATCGTAAACATTAAACTTGCCGTCACCGTGGGGAGTTGAGAGGTCACAGAACACCATTTGAGTGGAACGGCTGTCCGCTGTTTTCTGCCAGATATCAAAGACATTATCGGCACAAGCCCCAACCTTGCTTGTCTCGCTGTCGGGCAGCATATCGTTCATGAGCCTTTGGTCGAGAGCGAGCTTTCTGCCGTCGTTTGTGATTAGGAGCATATTGTCAACGGATGAGTCAACCATTTTAGCTCTGACCCTTTCGGCTCTGTCGGAGAGCCCCGCGACCATTTCCTTTTGTGTTTCGGACGGTTTCAAGACCACATTATGATAATGCGCCTCAGGTACAGGGAGTTTGAGCATATCCGCCGTCTGTATATCCGCCGTTTCCTTGAAGAGTGACATCAGCTCCGGCAGATTGTAGAACTTGGCAAACCTCGTTTTAGCTCGGTAGCCTGTACCTTCCGGGGATAATTCAATCGCCGTCACCGTCTCGCCGAAGGTAGATGCCCATGCGTCAAAATGGAGCAGGTCATTTCGCTTGAGTGCCTCATATTGCAGATATTTCTGCATCGTGTACATCTCGACCATGCTGTTTGAGATAGGCGTACCTGTGGCAAACACAACACCGTGCCCGTCGGTCAGCTCATCGAGATAGCGGCACTTCATATACAGGTCGCTTGACTTCATGGCCTCCGTCTGGCTGATGCCGCCGACATTTCGCATTTTTGTGAATGCGGCGAGGTTTTTGTAGTAATGTGCCTCGTCAATGAAAATGCGGTCAACACCGAGCTCCTCGAAGGTAACAACATCGTCCTTGCGTGATTGGTCATTGAGCTTATCAAGCTTCTGCTTAACTGTTTTCTTGGTGCGCTCCAGCTGTTTAATGGAAAAGCCGTCGCCGCGGTTGCGTTTAAGCTCCGTGATACCTTCAAGGATTTCGTCAAGCTGCTGCCGAAGGATTGCTCTCTGCCGTTCAATCGACATGGGGATTTTCTCAAACTGGCTGTGACCGATGATAACGGCATCGTAGTCGCCGGTGGCAATTCTGCCGCAGAACTTCTTGCGATTCTTCGTTTCAAAGTCCTTTTTCGTCGCCACAAGAATATTCGCGGACGGATAAAGCTGCAGATACTCGCTTGCCCATTGCTCGGTCAGGTGATTCGGCACAACAAACAGGCTCTTTTGGCATAGCCCCAGACGCTTGGATTCCTGGGCCGCCGCGACCATTTCAAAGGTCTTTCCGGCACCGACCACATGCGCAAGAAGAGTATTGCCGCCGTACAGAATGTGTGCAATAGCGTTTACCTGATGCGGCCTCAGAGTGATTTCTGGATTTATTCCGACAAAGCTCATGTGACTGCCGTCATACTCACGGGGACGGATGCTGTTGAACTTTTCGTTGTACATCCGTGTGAGAGTTTCGCGGCGTTCCGGGTCCTGCCAAATCCAATCGGCAAAGGCCTGTTTTATGAGCTCCTGCTTACCCTGAGCAATGGCGGTTTCCTTTTTATTAAGAACAGCAACCTTTTTTCCGTTTTCGTCCTCGATATAGTCGAAGATACGCACATCTTTAAGATTGAGCGTTTCCTCCATGATTTTATAGCCGTTGATTCTGTCTGTGCCGTAGGTGTTGTACGCTTTTACATTGCCTCTGTCGTAGGATTTTCCTTCAACATTCCATTCGCCGGTGTATTTTGAAAACCGGACATGAATATTCCATTGGCTATACCGTGGAGTGCTGAAAAGCTCAAACATGAACTGCTCGACAATTTCGGGTGGCAGCCATGT
>CAVIFH010000182.1:0-4762 GCA_963641615.1 bacterium
CACACAAGCGGGTCACCCGACCCACACAAGCGGGTCACCCGATTCATGCAAATAAGTCACCCGATTCATATTGCCCCACATGGAAACGCATAGAAAAAGCCGCCTGCAGTTCATCATATGATATGCTCCCTCTATGAGAGACAGTGAAAAACAAAAACTGTCGAACATGGAGGGAGCATTTTTATGGGACATAAGCAGAAACTGGGAGCAGCAGAGAAAATGGAGTTGGTTCGAGACTATCTCAGCGGTAAGATCAGCCTGAGTGAGGCCGCACGCCGGGTGGGTGCTGCATATAAGAGCGTCAAGCAGTGGGTGGACAATTACGAAACAGAAGGCGTAACGGCATTCATGCCGCATAAGAATCGGGCATACAGCCCGGATCTCAAGCTGCAGGCCGTGCAGGACTATCTGTCCGGAAAAGGGAGTCAAGAGGATATCAGCAAAAAATACGGATTGCGGGATAGAAAACAGCTCCGGGACTGGATAAAGGTGTATAATGCTCATGGAGACTTCAACTCCGTAAAACATTCGGGAGGCGGAAGCTGCATGAAACAGGGCCGAGATACGACACAGGAAGAACGCATTCAGATCGTAAAGGATTGTCTGGCGTCCGGAAAGAATTACGGTCAGATGGCGCTGAAGTACAAAGTGAGCTACCAGCAGGTGCGCACATGGACACTGCGGTTTGAGGAGATGGGCGAAGCCGGACTGGAAGACCGGCGCGGCAAGCGAAAGAAAGACCAGGTGCCGCGCACCGAATTGGAGAAGGCGCAGATCGAGATAGAGCAGCTCAAGCATAAACTGTATCTTGCAGAGATGGAGCGTGACCTGCTAAAAAAATTGGACGAGATAGAGAGGAGCGATGCCTTTCGGAAGTAAGACAGCTTCGCCTCTACCGAGCGATTCGAGATGCAAGCAAAGAAAACGGCTATCCCGTAGAAGCGGCCTGCAAGCTGCTTCATGCAGCGCGCTCGGCCTATTGCAAGTGGGCTTCCGGCAGAGTAAGCAGCAGAGCGGCGGAGAATAAGCGTCTTGCCGACAAGATTGAGGAGCTTCATACCGCAAGTTCGGACAAGGGGTATCGCCGGCTCAATGATGACCTGCGGCATGACTGCGGCATCTATGTGAACGACAAGCGCGTTCTCCGCATCTGCCGAGCTTTAGACATCAAGTCTACCATCAAATACAATGATCATAGCTGCACAAGGCATGCGAAGGATCCTCAGTATGTCGCCGAAAATCTTCTGGACCGCAACTTTCATGCAGATAAGCCAAACGAAAAGTGGCTTACGGATGTAACGGAGTTCAAGTGGTACGAGGGAGTTAAGGTGCACAAGCTCTACCTGAGTGCAATTCTGGATCTCTTCGACAGGCGCATTGTGTCCTATGTACTGAGCGAACGCAATGATAACCCATTAGTGTTCAAGACTTTTGACAAGGCCGTGAAAGCCTATCCGGATGCACATCCGCTGTTCCACAGCGACAGAGGCTTTCAGTACACTAACCGTACCTTCCACGACAAACTTGTGCAGGCCGGAATGAAGCAGAGTATGTCCCGCGTGGCGCATTGCATTGACAACGGCCCGATGGAAGGATTCTGGGGCATTCTCAAACGGGAACGTTATTACAGACACCGCTTTACCGCCAAGCAGGAACTTACGCAAATGATCCATAACTACATTCACTACTACAACACCGGACGGGTGCAGCGCAATCTCGGCGTCCTTACGCCGATGGAGAAGCACAGCCTGTACTCAGCGGCATAAAAACCGCAAATTCCGGTTGGATGCCTCAGCAGCCTACCGGAATCTGCGGTTCCCACAGCGCCGCAGCGCTGTGTACTCTTTTTATATTATTTCACTGTCCTCTTGACGGGATGCGGTTCAGTCGGCTCCCTGCGGGGGTTTCAATTTTTATAATATGTTGATGTACGGGTTCTTGCCAAAGAAATTTGTAAATAACGGTCCTAGAGCCACTACTGCACGGAGTTTTAGCCTACCCTTGACGGGAAAATAGCCCACTCTTGCCGCAGCAGAGCCCAACATGTAATAATAGGTTTGGCACATCAATGATGTGACTATTATTTCAGGAGGCTACTGCATGAGCAAAGTAGATTACCGGGAGATCCTTCGGCTGGATTTTTTGCATTACAGTCGAAAAAGGATTTCTACAAGCATCGGAAGTTCCCACCACACAGTTAAGGATGTATTGGACGCTGCCGCCCGAAAAGGCATCACCTGGCCGTTGGATGACGATGTAACCAACGCAGAACTGGAAGCAATGTTATTTCCCAACAAGTACAAATCCGCAAGTACCTATGTGGAGCCGGATTACGCTTACATCCACAGAGAACTGGCAAAGTCCGGTGTAACGCTCACACTGCTGTGGGAGGAGTATTGCCGTACTTGCCATGAGGATGGCCGAACGCCTTACATGAGCACACAGTTCGGTGACAAATACCGCAAGTGGGCTCGTATCACTAAAGCCACCATGCGTATCACGCACAAGCCTGGAGACGCCATGGAAGTAGACTGGGCCGGAGATACCATACCCGTCTTTGATCCGGTCACCGGTGAGGCAGACGGCGTGTATTTATTTGTAGCTGTGCTGCCTTGCAGCTGTTATGTTTATGCAGAAGCCTGCAATGACATGGCCAGTGAGAACTGGCTGCTGTGCCATGTTCATGCCTACAATTTCTTTGGCGGCGTCACCCGGCTTCTGATTCCGGATAACTGCAAAACCGCAACGATTTCCAATACCCGTTATGATACCGTGCTGAATAAAAGCTACCAGGAGCTGGCGGAGTATTATAATACTGCTATTGTCCCGGCTCGCGTGAAGGCACCGCAGGATAAATCCCATGCGGAGGGCTCGGTGAAGTTCGCTGAAACATGGATCATTGCTGCGCTGCGTAACCAAAAGTTTTTCTCTTTGGATGAGGTAAAGGAAGCTGTTGCCGAAAAGCTGAAGGAATTGAACGGCAGACAATTTAAGAGCCGCGTTGGCAACCGCGCAGACGCTTTTCTGGCAGAAGAAAAGCCGTACATGTTGCCTCTTCCTACTGCAGACTTTGAACCTGCGGTATGGTCTTCCGCCAAGGTCCCCAATGACTATCTCATCTCGGATGGGCGAAACCGATACTCTGTGCCGGCTAATCTCATTGGTGAACGTGTGGATGTTCGTACTACGCGCAGCATGGTGGAGGTTTTCTTCCATGGTGTACAAGTGGCTCTTCATAAAAGAGTGCAGGGCGTTCAATACGAACCAATCGTAAAACCGGAACACATGACCCCGGAGCACCGCAGTTATCTGCGGTATAACATAGAGGACTTCACATGTTGGGCAGAATCTGTCGGCCCGGATACAAGTCGTGTCGTGCAATACTATTTGAATGCCGGAGCTGCGCCGGAACAAGGCTACAAAGCCTGTGCCAGCATAATAAAACTGGGAGAAAAATACGGCGCTAACCGATTGGAGAATGCCTGTGGGCAGCTGCTGTCATACAGCTCCGTACCGTCTGTTCGCAACCTCAGTAGCATGCTGAAAAACAGGCAGGACAAAGTGCAAAAAATATCTTTGCCTGACTGTGACAGCCATGGGTTTACACGAGGCGCTGCTTACTACCGAAAGGGCGGTGAGCAGAAGTGATACAGAGCACTTTAGATGCGCTTCGTTCTATGAAAATGACTGCCATGGCTACCGAGCTGGAACGGCAGGTCAGTGACGCCGCCTACCGGGAATTAAGCACAGAAGAACGACTTTCTCTCATTGTCAATGCCGAATGGAACCGACGTCAGAACAACAAAATAAACCGTTTAACCAATGCATCTCACTTTGCGCAGCCTGGAGCCACAATGGAGGGCATTGAGTATTTTGAAGACAGAAGGCTGGATAAATCCCTGTTACTGCGCCTGTCAACCTGCAAATATATTGAAAGCGGACACCATATTATTTTGAAGGGAGCCTCCGGAAACGGCAAGACTTATTTGGCCTGCGCTTTGGGAAATGCCGCTTGCCGCAATTTAAAAACCGTTCGCTATATCCGCATGCCTGAACTGCTGGATGCTTTGAACATTGCGAAAAACACCGGTGAACTGCAAAAACTCCTTAGGGCCTACAAGAAAGTAGATCTGCTGATTATTGACGAGTGGCTGATTCGCCGCCTGACTGCCGAAGAGTCCTACAATCTTTTGGAAATCATGGAGAGCCGCTGTGGACAGGATCCGAACCGCTCCATTATTCTCTGCACACAATATGATGCAGATGGATGGTACCAGAGAATTGACCCCAGCCACGAAGGTGAAAGTACCATTTCCGATGCCATTCTGGACCGTATTATCCACAATGCATATGACATTCTGATTGAAGGTAAAATCTCTATGCGTGAACGCCATGGTCTGAAGGCTGTGCTAAAAACAGATAAAGAGAATTGATGTGAACTGATTAACTGCTCTTTACTCAATAGCAAACCTACTTGCGACTATATGAATACTGAGATAAGCATTACCTCCGAAACGCTCTAAGAAAAGTCAATGTTCTGTCAGCAAATGGCTTCATTTGCTGACAGGGCATCTCAAAAGCAGTAATGTGCTAGCCTGGAAGATTGATCCAGATTGAAGGCGGCACTTACCCGTGCCACCTAGGCTAAAACTCCGGCAGACATGGGCTAAAACTCCGTGCAGTAGTGGCTCTAGGACCGTTATTTACACTGCTGTAATTTGTTCTTGAAGCGGATCAGGCTTTGCAGCACAAGTCTGGCTTC
>CAVIFH010000183.1:0-4731 GCA_963641615.1 bacterium
CGCGTTACCTGTACGATGCAAATATCCGTGTTTCCGCCGTAGATGACGAAACCGAGCGCGGATACACCCCGTATCTGCGGGTAAGCTTCATTGCCATGGACGAAGATATGGATGAAGCATACAGCCTTATACATGAGCTGCTGTTCGATACGAAGCTTAACGATGCGCAGTCCGTGCTCGACAACGTATCCTCCATCAAAACATCCCTGCGCAAGAGCATCGTCAACGACTGCTACTCTGTTCAGGCCATTCGTGCATTTGCTTCCTGCAGCAATGCCTATGCCTACTATAACTATGTGAATTTCCTGGATTACTACGCTTTCCTTTGCGACCTTGAGAACCAGCTGGCAGAAGATCCGGATACCGTACTTGCAAATCTCCAGGCTGTGCAAAATGCGCTGAACAACAGTGCAAATGCGATTGTTGGCTTCGGCGGCAGCAAGGAAAGCGCCGCTGTCCACCGCAGCGCGGCAAACAATTTCCTGTCTTCGCTGGAAAATTCCGAGATTGAAGCGCAATCTTACAGTTTCCCGGAAATCAGCCGCCGCGAGGCACTGGTTGTAGGCGGCTCTGTGCAGTATAATCTCATTTTTGCATCCTATGAAGACCTGGGGCTGGAGGAATACAGCGGTGCAATGGATGCGGTAACCGCTCTCGTCAGCGACACCTATCTCTACCCGCTCCTGCGTGATCAGTACGGCGCCTACGGTGTGCTGCATTACGCATCCGACAGCGGTATGTACATCATCTCCTATCGTGACCCCAATGTTGCGGAGACGTTTGATGTCTATGCATCTCTGCCGGAGCTTGTAGCCGAATTGCAGAATATCGACCAGGAAACACTGGATGGATATATTCTTTCCTCCTATTCCTCATATGCGCTGTCACAGGGCGAACTGACCGGCGCGCTGAATGCAATTCTGAATACGCTTTCCGGCATTGATCAAACGGAGACGCTGGATATCATGAGAGAGTTGAAGAGCGTTACCCCCGAAACCATTGCAAAATATGCAGCCGTATATCAGGCGCTAATCGACAACGGAATGATTTCTACCTCCGGTTCTGCCGCAGTAATTGAGCAGAATGCAGACCTGTATGACACCATTTTGGATCCATTTGCCAATGAGCAAAGCGCATCCGCAGCACTTACGGATGTTGCAGAGGGCGACTGGTGCTATGATGCAATCACATTCATGATGGAAAATGATTTAATGGCCCCGCTTTCCGCTGATGCCTTTGGTGCGGACAGCGCCGCAACCATGCAGGACCTGATTTCCGCAATGTACAGCATCATCGGCGGCGACGGCAATTTTGATGATGGCCTTGCGACACTGTCTGCATACGGCATTGTCCCCGCAGATCTCAATGCAGAAGATGAGCTCACCATTGAGGAGCTTGCCTGTTACGGGAATAACTACTGCTATGCACTGGGGCTGAATGCCTACGAAGGTGAAGATACCGATGGTGCAGTTAATTTCCTTACCGAATGCGGATATCTGTATTTGGCTGACGGCACCGAAATGACTGCCGCCGCGACACGCGCTCAGGTGGCTTATCTGCTCACCGCAATCTGCAGCGCCCCTTAACCCACAGTTTTTTAAGGCAGCGCCGCCGAATTCGCCGACGGTGCTGCCCTGATGAATAAAAGCTGCCCGTGATTCTCCGGATTGGAGGATCGCGGGCAGCTCTTTATCATTTCAGGATATCTTCAGTTCACAAAGTCTGGCTTGGCGATACCATCTCAGAAATCGCACTTCTCAGCAATGTAGCTCTTCAGCTCACTGATGGGAATACGTACCTGCTCCATGGTATCACGGTCGCGGACAGTAACGCAGTTGTCTGCCGGAGAATTCTCATCGCCGATGGTCTGGAAGTCCACAGTAATGCACAGGGGTGTGCCGATTTCGTCTTCACGGCGGTAGCGTTTGCCGATGGAACCGGAGTCATCAAAGTCCACCATAAAGTCATGCTTGAGCATGCGGTAGATTTCCTCTGCCTTGGGGCTGAGCTTCTTGGAAAGTGGCAGGACAGCGGCCTTGAAGGGAGCAAGTGCCGGGTGCAGATGCAGCACAGTGCGCACATCCGGATTTCCCTTCTTATCTGTTCCGACGACCTCTTCGTCGTACGCTTCGCACAAAAACGCCAGCGCAACACGGTCGCATCCCAGGGATGGCTCGATCACATAGGGAATATAGTGCTCGTTTTTCTCCTGGTCATAGTATTCCAAGCTCTTGCCGCTGGCTTCCTGATGGCGTCCCAGGTCGTAATTGGTGCGGTCGGCAATGCCCCACAGCTCTCCCCATCCGGAGCCAAAGGGGAACTGGTACTCAATGTCAGTGGTAGCACGGGAATAGAAGGCAAGCTCGGCAGGCTCATGGTCACGCAGGCGAAGGCTCTCTTCTTTGATGCCCAGGCTCATCAGCCAGTTCTTGCAGTAGTCCTTCCAGTAGGCGAACCACTCCAGATCGGTTCCCGGCTGGCAGAAGAATTCGCACTCCATCTGCTCAAATTCACGTGTACGGAAGGTAAAGTTGCCCGGGGTAATCTCATTGCGGAATGCCTTGCCCACCTGGCACACACCGAAAGGCAGCTTCCGGCGGGTCGTCCGCTGAATGTTCGCGAAATTGACAAAGATGCCCTGTGCGGTTTCCGGGCGGAGATACACAGTAGAGGATGAGTCTTCCGTGACGCCGATCTGCGTCTTAAACATCAAATTGAACTTGCGGATCGGGGTAAAGTTGTGCTTGCCGCAATTGGGGCAGACAACCTCGGTATGCTCTGCAATGAAGGCATCCATCTCGTCAAAGCTCATGGCGTCTACATTGACGCTGCCGCCTGCTTCGCAGGATTCGATCAGCTTGTCTGCTCTCTGGCGGGAGCCGCAGCCCTTGCAGTCCACCAGCGGATCGGAAAAATTGCCGACATGTCCGGTTGTTACCCATGTGGTCGGATTCATCAAAATGGCAGCATCCAGACCAACATTGTACTCAGATTCCTGGACAAACTTTTTCAGCCATGCCTTTTTGACATTGTTCTTAAACTCCACGCCAAGGGGGCCGTAGTCCCATGCATTTGCCAGGCCGCCATAAATCTCAGATCCGGCATAGACATAGCCGCGATTTTTGCAGAGATTTACGATCATATCCAGTGTTTTTTCGCTGTTCTTCATTTTCTTTCCTCCCAAATTAAGTAATCGTCCCAGGCAGAGCCGCGGATGAATCCGTCTTCTCTTCCTTTGGCGAAAAAGTCATCACGATTTCTCCGCCATTATACGTTAGCTTTTCCTGTAAATCAAGAAATTTGTGATTCCATTGGCCCATAATACGGGTCTAAGTCCGCTGCCATCATCCGGTAAATCCGCTCGCCGATGTCTGTAGCGGTACATCCCTGCAGCTGATCCGCATCGAGCACATCCAGCAGATGCAGCTCAATCGGGCTGCTGCGCAGATGCTTTATATTGGATGGAATCCGGTCTGTTCCCTGGATGGTACACACCACGATAGGTACCTTTGCCTTTGTCGCAATCTTCAGGGAACCGCTGCGGAAGTGATGCAGGTGATGATCCTTGCTGGTATAGCCCTCAGGGAACAGCGCGATAGACACTTCATCGTCCTTCAGAAGCTGAATGCATTTCAAGATTGTTTTCAGAGCCTCGCGGTCGTTTTCACGGTTAATCAGCTGTGCCATCAATCGGTGCATCAGCTTTCCGATAATAAACATGTCGCTGTTTTCCTTCTTGGAGACAAATGCCAGCTGACTGCCGCTGAAATACCCGTACAGCACCACCGGATCAAAGATAGACAGATGATTGCACACCAGCAGGAATCGCCCATTCTGCGGCACCTTTTCCAAGCCGCGGGTGTGCACCTTCATCCGGAGGAATGGGATGATTGATGTTATGTAAAGTGTTGTAATTTTGCGAAAAAACGGATCATCGTGCTCCTGCGGTATACCTGTATCCACCCGGCTGCACAGCAGATACAGGTACAGGAAAGCCAGCAGGAAGCATATCAGAAAACCGGCAAGAAAACTCACCGGAAGAATCCACAGCCAGGCAAGGCTTGAAAAGCCTCCCGCAAGTGCGCAGGTTCCGAATGCACCCAGGCAGGACAGCACCAGCATAACAGCAAGCAGCATACAACTCCCCCATTTTTTATAGACAATTTTTTCCACATTTCAAATGCAATTCTTCACAAAGAAACAGTATATCGCATTTAACAGCTAAAAACAAGGAAAAATTCAAATACTCCGCCAAAGGCAAGAAAGCGGGCTCAATGCCGAAGTAAACACAGGCTGAAATTCGCAAATTATGATGCCCTCCCTAAATGCTGTATTTTCAACAATTATTTTTCTTGACAGCATTATCAATTTTGTATAAAGTAGTAGCAGATACAGCTGTTACAGTCATTTTTTGCTGCAATGTGCTCAAAATGAATTGAGAAATTTAAAGCCATACGCTGAGAAACCATAATAACCTTTTAAAAACACGTAAATTAAAAGAATCAGGGAGTGAGTGTGTATGAAAAAAGGAATCGTCATCGTCTGTCTGGTCTGTCTGCTTATGCTTACCGGATGCTGCCGCATGGACAGCACTGCAAGGTACTTGGCAGAGGAAATGAATGTTTCCTGTGCTGGAACAAATGCGGATGTGCTGCAGTCAGAGGCCGCTGTATCCGGCACAGTAAGCGTTTCGCCTTCTGCAGAGCCGGTCGCCATAGCACTGTCATCTTC
>CAVIFH010000184.1:0-4710 GCA_963641615.1 bacterium
TTCAGGTACTCTTCGCGGGAAGACGCTCGATCCATGGCGGCGCAGGCAGCTGCATAGCTCTCTTTCACCTGCCTGTTCTGGCCATTCTGTCGGATTTTTTCCGCAGTTGCTTCCAGAAATTTTTTCAGGTCACCCTGGGCATTCTGCAGAGCTGATAAATAGTGCTCATTCTGCATGACGGTATCATTGCAGTTTGCCAGATCCTTTGGCTCCGGGCAGCCGTTCTCGGCAAGCAGGCACCCAAAATGCGCCATTGCATTATTCGGTTCGTCATCCAGCAAGAGCTGAAAAACCTGCAGCCCCTGGGTAAAATTCCCCTGCTTCAGGAGCAGAAAGCCTTTTTTTAACGACGCAGCAGACGAAGACGTGCGCTTCTTTTCCGGCTGCCTGCAGCACGCCGCGATTTTCTCCGCTTCTTTTTTGTATTTCTGCTGCATTGTGCCGTCAGAAAGTGAAATAGCTGCAAGATACGCTTCTGATTTTAGGAAATCGCCGGCATTGGGGCGCAAAACAACCGGCGCATATTGTCCGTCTTCCTCTGCATACTGCACCCCGAATTGGCACAGCGCACAGCACCAGTAGCCCTCGGCATCCTGCTCATTCTCAGACAGAATCTTTTTGTATACATCCAGTGCCTTGTCAAACTTCCCTGCCCTGCGCAGATAATTCCCGCAGTTGTGTGCCGCGACGCATCGCTTTCCCAGGTCTGCAGGCAGCGTCATCACCCCACCGCAGACAGTACATGTCCCCAGGCGATTATCCGCTAAAGGCGAAATATTTCCGCCGCAATATTTACATTTCAGTGCAGCCATACTATCGCCGCCTTTCCCATGTTCCCAAAAGCGTACACGCATCCGTCAATGGCGGTATTTTACCACACATTCAGGCATATTCGCAAGGTATTCTTTTTATTTGACCTTCGCGTCATTTGCTGCTGTGCATGCGGCTTGTTTAACATTTTCTCGCACCTTTTTTTGATTTCCCAACAGATACTAAATCACTGTAGGTTCCTAGTACATTTTCCTTGCTTATTTGATTTTCAATAGTCATGCAGACAGCAATCAATCGATTATTTCATACTCATCATATACCGGCTGATTTTATTATCGAGGTCGGCCTTTGTGTCGTTTTCATCCCAATGCACCGGACATGCATTTTTTATTTCATCAATATCAGGAATTACATACCCGCACTCTGGAAAATACCAAATTAAAAAGCAATCATCTGTTTCATCACCAATAATACGTCCAAGAATATTCCAGGCATCTTCTTCAAGCCAAATAGAACCATTTTCTTCTTCATACGGCATTGCCATCCAGGTTTTATATGGTTCCTGATTTGGCAAACCAAACCACATAATCGGCTGCAGAATACGCTCTCCGTCATTCCATGTGATTATCCCGTCTTTCTGCATCGGCTTTGGCCAATCAGCCGGATTATGTAAGATGCTGCCTGCCGTTTTTTATCAGGCCAAACTGCCACTGAGATTCCGCCGCAAATTTGCGCAAGGATTCTTTTATATAGCCGCCGGAAGTACAGGCAGACATTTCATCTTCACACCATCTATCCATAGACTTAAGCAGACCCTTTTCATGATCAAGCTCCGATGTTTCGATAACATTTTTATTATTGTCATATTCGTCGACATATACATGAATTGATTTTGTTGCTTTTGTGACATAAGCACGGGCTTCTTTTTGTATTTGCTCTATTATGTAGTGCCAATCAAATTCGCCGCAAGGAACTACTTCAAATTGCCCCAAGGCATCCTCAATGATTTCTATAAAGCGATCCTCAATAAGATCCCGTGCACTGTCAAGTAGAGCGTCATGGAGACTGCCGATATGAAGGGCTTCGCCGTTCTTCTCCAGTTTGACTGCGATTTCTTCTGAAAATGAAAATTTTTCATCATTGCAGTAAACTCTGCATAGGATTTTATGGTTCTCTTTGTCATTACACATTTTAAGATTCTCCTCCTGCTTTTACTGCTCTAATTGAGCTTTCCATTTTTTGTATTCATCAGGCATGCAAACCGCGCAGGGACGATATCCGGCAGCGGCTGCTGTTTTCTCATCCAAGAAAAATACGCAAAAAATTCTCTTTATTTTGAGGCAATCACGCTAATAATTGCTTTCGCAACTGCCGCAGCATCTTCCGCTGCGTTGTCCCGCCCAAAGCTGACGCGAATAGTACCTTCAGCGTATTCCTGCGGCACACCGGTTTGCCTCACGTTCCACTTTTTCCGCGCTGTCCTGCTTTATTTTTTCACGAAGAGAAACCATATATTCAGAGAACTTCATTCTCTCAACGGCATAGGTCATCTGCAGATCGTATTCGTTTGGCTCCCATGTGGAAATGTCCGCTTCGTTATGTGATATGAGCGCTTCCAGACCGTCCAGAGCCTTATACAGCTTTGCCTCGGCGGTTTCGCGTCTGCCCATTTCCTCATAAAGTCCGTGCATTTCACTTCTCAATGGTTCCGGCATGGAATCCACCCACTGATTCAGGAGCTGTTCCTCTCTCTGCTCATCAGACTGTGTCTTTTGAAATACCGGGATGTCTCCGGTGAATGCCTCTCCAAGGTCATGAATCAGGCACATCTGTATCACGCGGTTCATATCCAGCTCCGGGAACTCATCCGAAAGCCAGAATGCCATAAGCGCAAGCCGCCAGCTATGCTCCGCCACACTCTCCCGTCGACCGCCTGGGGTATCGCAATGCCGCGTTGTATCCTTGAGTCTTGCTGCCGTATGAAGCAAATTCAGCAATAATTCCGGTTCCATAATCACTGCCCCCTTTTATGAAAAAAGTATACCGCACAGCCGGAAACCCGTCAAGCAGTTTGCAGGCGCAGAACAGTTTGTCTCGCTGCTCTGCGTCTGCTGTTTCTCAGTCACAATAATACATCATATCGTCTCAGGGGTTGCGGGTTGCCTTGACAATCGCGGAAATTTTCGGAGGCGTTCCATAAAGCAATACACCCACACGATAAATTCTGGCAGCGAAATAACCGATTGCAATGACGGATGCTGCAAGAATTGCAATGGAAATTCCAATTTCCCGCGGTACCATGGTACTCATACAAATTCGTGTAAACATGGCCATGGGTGATGTAAAGGGCACATAGGAGCAGACCTTCATCAATGCAGTATCCACGCTTCCCTCGCTCATTGCAAAAGCAACAATGGTGAATGTAATCACAAAGAGGAAGGAAACCGGCATGACCGCCGTACAGATATCCTCCAACTTGGAAACCGTCGAACCGATCGCGCCATACATGAACGCATAAACCAGGAACCCAAGTACCGCGAAAACGAGCATGTATGCAAACAGCTCCACCGGTATATCAAAAAGCGATTCGATGATTTCGTTGTTGCCCCATGCATCTTCATTGATATTATAGGTCACCAGAGCCGTTCCGAATATTGCGGTGAGCTGCAGCAGGGCAGCCAGGCAGGACGCCAGTACTTTTCCGAACATCATACTCACGGGGTTTGCGCTTGTAATCAGCAGCTCCATTGCGCGGGAGCTTTTCTCTGACGCTACATTGCTTGCAACCATTTGTCCATACAGAATGATTACCATATACAGCGCAAAAATCATAATATATGTATAGAAAAAGTTCTGCATCTGGTCTTTCCCAAGCACTGCGGTTTCACCTTTTATTTGGACGGACAGGATTTCATTTACCTGCTCCTGCGTCATGCCGCTCCCAAGCATAGCCGAGACACGATAAATTTCTTGGAGCACTGCATCGGCAATTCCAGCGTTTGCATCATACATGGACAGATTGTTCACATAGTAGGTATAGGAGAAAGCATCTTCCATTGCGAAAGCGCATTCTGCGGCGCCATTCGTAATTTTCTCCTTTACGTTGTCAAGTGAACCATTGGCAATTTGCACGTTATAGTCCGTAAAGGCCGCTGTAAAATACGGCTTCACTGCTGAAGACAACTCACTGTCCTGAGCGTATATAATCATAACGGGCGGTTCGCCCCCATCGGACAGTGTATCTGATTTAAAGTACGCAGCAATGTTCGGGATAAACATGCACACAATGATTGCCGCAACGAGAAACATTGTGATCCCGACAAAGGTTTTGTTCTTCAGGTATCCCATAAATTCAAATTTCAATATTTTACTGAATTGTTTCATTTTGTCCGTCTCCTTCAAACATGCTCACCCGCGTATTCTACGAATATATCATTGAGGGATGGTTCGAAAACCTTCACTTCGTCAATATCGCAGTTTTCTGTGAGCCACACCATTGTTTCCTGCTTTTCCTCCGGCGTTTTCAGCTTTATCAGGAGAGAACCATTTCCCTGCTCTGTGCATGCATCACCGAAATGAGAAAAGATCGGTGCTCGATTCTCACTTCTTACTATCAGACGATCACGCACGTAATTCCGCTTGATGTCATGCAGTTCCCCAGTCAGCACAATTTTTCCCCCGTTGAGAATGGCAATGCTGTCACAGAACTCCTCAATGTAATTCATCTGGTGGCTGGAAAAGAGAACAACTTTTCCGTTTGCAATCTGCTCCTTTACAACGCTCTCCAAAAGCATCGCGTTCACAGGATCAAGTCCGGAAAAAGGTTCATCAAGGATAACAATATCCGGATCGTGCGCAATTGCCGTAATCAGCTGGATCTTCTGCTGATTTCCTTTGGAAAGGGTGTCAAGCCGTTTGTTGCGGTACTGCATCATACCA
>CAVIFH010000185.1:0-4703 GCA_963641615.1 bacterium
TTTACGCTTATGGGCAAAAAAAGACCACACCGAGGAAAAATCCCCAGTGTGGTCTTATTGCCAATAGATTTTATAGTGTATGAAACTGTTTTGCTAATTGCATAAACGAGGAGTTTGGCATAACCTGTTTGGATGGGATAAACAGATACTGCCATTCCTTATAACCATTTGCCTTTCCCCAGCGAGAAGCAATCTCGCAGTACTGGACACCGCGCTTCTTCTTGGCAATGACATCCGGGTCGTTCAGTTTATCCTCACCCTTGACCTCAACGAGATAAACGGCATCAGCGGTTTCGACTACGAAGTCCGGCTCATATTTACGCCCGTGATTATAGGTGATATTGAACTCCTGCGGTGCGGGGCGGAGCCAGTTGAGCACATCGGTGTCCACCTCCAAAACCCGTGCAAGCACCAGTTCCGGCTGGCTGTCAAACTTTGCTGCATTAAATACGCCTTTTTTGATGCCGTCAAACAGCACGGATTGGATATTTTCCGTATAAGCAGAGAAAAGGTTTACACACTCAAGAAAGCTGTAGGACTGCTGCAAATTGTACTGCCGTGTCCCGACCACCTCTTCCTGCAAGAAGCCGTTCTCGCAATAGAAGTGGCGGAGCATTTGCGTATATATTTTCTTGCCGATATCCCGCTTGTACATCATGATGATGTTTCGCATTCCGTTGCTGCCGTAGAGCACCTCATAGTGGTCACAGACCTGTGTAATCAGCTTGAACAGCAGCTTGGAGCATTTTTCATAGTCTATTTCCGGCTTTGCGCGCAGCTGCTCCAGTATGACCTTTTTCGGATTATAGCCCTCAAAGTCAATGGCGTCACCCTTGATGCGCTGCCGGTCGGAGAGGTCCTCCAGATTCTGAACAAGCAGTTCATTTTTGATGGGCGCATGGGTAAAGTCGGCCATATCAAGGTCAAAGTCCACAAAGACATATTCTTCAACGCCTGCGTCTGTAACCTTGATAGCGGGAATCGGGATGAATTTGCTTATGACCGTTTTGTGCGTCTTTTCGGTTTTGTAGCGCAGCCACGCAGTGAGCGGTTCTTCATTGTCGTGGAACACGTCGCCTAAGTCCCTGTCTTCCGAAAGCTGCTGCCGGACAGCCTCGACCACTTTTTCCGGCGAGGCGGTATGGGTCGGCGTATGTTGAACCTGCTGTGCAATCTCGGATGTAATGATCTCCTCCGCTTTTTTCAGCAGGGAATCTGCCACATCCGTTTTCTCCAGCTTTGTGTGGGCATAGGCATCCTCCAGCGCAGTATCGGTGTCTGTTTCGATTGACAGCTGGGTATAGGTTACCTCTTCCGGCTTCAGTTCCTCTGCCTTGATGATATTTCCGGCCTTGAAAATGGAGTCTCCGCGCTGGGCTTCTGCCAGAATATCATTGAACTTATCATGGGCGGTCAGCATCACGGCATCCACATCCCGGTCGCCAGTGCGCTCTCCATAGGGCAAGCGCAGGCCGCGCCCGACCATCTGCTCACGCAGAATCTTGGAGGCCGCAGTGCGCAGCGGAACGATGGTATATAGGTTATTGACATCCCAGCCCTCTTTGAGCATATTCACATGGATGACAATCTCCACCGGATTTTCCGGGCTTTCCACCTCCAACAGCAGACGGGTGTTTGCCTCGCTCTCCGCGCCTTTCTGCTTGGAATGAACTACAATCGTTTTGTTGCGGTATGCGCCGTCGCGGAACTCATCCGACTTCACGAACTGCTCCACCCATGAGGCGTGGTCGGTATCCTTGCAGACAACAAGCATAAAGGGTTTCACAACGCTCTTGCCGTGATTGGCGGCATAGACCTCCAGCTTACGCTTTGTGCTCTCGTGGCAAGCAATGCCGTCCAGCAGCATCATTTTATCCAGCTGTTCATCACCGAAATTGTAGAAGTCAATATCCGAGCGGGTCACGGCAAAGGGCGTGCGGGTATAGCCGTCCTCAATCGCCTTGGACAGCGGATATTCATATACCACATTTTTGAATGGCACCTGCTTGCTGCCCTTCGTCACGAGCGGAGTGGCCGTCAGCTCCAATCCCAGCAGCGGATGCAGTTCGTTGAGTGCCTGTGCACCGCGCTCTGCACGATAATGGTGCGATTCGTCCATAATCAGCACAAGGTCGTTCAGTTCGGACAGCGCGTTATAAAACGAGTCACCGATGCGCTCGTTGACGCGCTTCATATTTGCGCCCTCTTTGTTGAACTTATCGATATTGTACACGAAGATGTGAATATCGGATTCAAACAGGGAGAGCGTTTTTTCGCGGTAATCATCGTCGGTGATAATCTGCGGCGGTGCGGAAAAGCAGCCGAGACCCTTGAACACATATTTTGCGCTGTTGTTATCGCTCAGGTCCCGCTTGAGCTTCTCAAAAATGGTGGTGTTCGGTGCGACCACAAAGAAATTGCGGATGCCGTGCTGCGTGTACAGGTAGGCGATAAAGGCGCCCATCAGACGGGTCTTTCCGACGCCGGTCGCCAGTGCAAAGGTCAGGGACATGAAATCACGCTCAAAATCGGTGCAGGTCGGATACATGGCGCGGACAGCGCCGAGGGCGGCTTTCAGATTCATGCCTTTGCGCAGCTGCACGGCATTGGTGATTTCTTCAAGTATTTTCAGAGACTGCGTCTGCGGCTTGCGCAGGGACATAACGCCGCTGATATAGTCGGTCGTATAGAGAGGAAAAGCATTACTCATCCAAATCCTCCTCACAGTCATCATACACCGGCGGGTGGACGATGTTCAGGTTATAGTCCGTCTTGCCGAATTCGCAGCGCTCCAGCAGCATTTGTGGAATCTTCTTGATGGCGATATTGCCGTAAGCCTTATCCAGACCGCTGTCAAAGGAGCGGCAGGCAATGACGAGATATTCGCCTTCCTCCATGCTGTCCTTGATGGAGTCGAGGTAGGTGCTGTTTAAGTGGCGGGTGGTCACGAACAGATAGCTGTTCTCATTGCCCACGGACTGCTTCCAGAACAGGTCGCTGTCCGGCTGATAGTGGAAGCCCTCGTGCAGGGCCACCGCAGCGGCCAGCATATTGGCGTCATAGTCCTCGTTGATGACATATTCGTCAAATGGGTCCTTGTTGATGAGCGTGGGCGCGACCTCATAGAAGCGGTACCCGCCGCCGCCCTGCCAGTTCTGCGCCTTGGTGATGCCGCCGGGGTCCTCTCCGGCAATGACCTTGTCCATACGCACCTTGCAATGGGTATAGGCGTGATTGCCCATTTCCACACCAATCCAGCGCCGCCCCATTTTCTGCGCAACGGCGGCAGTGGTGCCGGAACCGAGGAAGGAATCAAGAACCAAATCACCGGGATTGGAGGCAATGGTTAAAACTCGTTCAATCAGGCGTTCTGGCTTTGGCGTATCAAAAATAGAATCGAAGTTAAATGCCTTAATTTCCTTCTTTGCCTCTTGTGTATGTCCAACTTCGGTATAGGGCCACAAGGTTTGAGGGACAATTCCGTCTCTAACTTCTGATAAAAATCTTTTCAGAGCAGGTACATTGTTTCCGTCTGTGCCAAACCAAACTCTGTTATCAGCAATCATACGATTCATTACTTCTTCGGTATAGACCCAGCAGCGTCCGGGTGTCAAATGGTGTTCTTTCCCATTTGGAGCCTTCAATACATAAAACTGACTGGCCGTTCCGTGGCCTGCTTGTGCTGTTGAGTCAGTTGATTTCCAAACTCCGCGAGGGTCGTTGTCAGGGTTTTTGTATCTGTCATTCGCTTCAGCACTTCTTGGAAGCTTGTTCAAGGAATAATCCTTCGTAAGTTTCTTTGCATATACCAAAATATAATCGTGGGAGCGAGAAATTGTTTTTTTCAAATTAACAGGCGAATATGCTCGTTGCCAAATAATCGTTTCTATGTAGTTGTTTCGGCCAAAAATCTCATCGCACAGGACTCGAAGATATGCTTGCTCATCGTCATCAATGCTAATCCAAATAGTACCATCATCTGCTAACAACTTTTGCAATATCTCCAGCCGCGGACGCATCAGATTCAGCCATTGGCTATGTTCCAGATTATCATCATAATGCTCGAATGCCGAGCCGGTGTTATATGGCGGATCGATATAGATACACTTCACCTGCCCGGCAAACTTGCTCTCCAGTGCCTTCAGCGCCAGCAGGTTATCCCCGTGGATGAGCATATTCTGCGTCTCCGGATCGGCGGTGGTGTTGGAAAACTCCGTGTTTTCAATCAGCAGGCGCGGTTCTACCCGAATCGGCTCATCCTTGCCGTACCATGTCAGTTCCAGTTTGTTAGCCATTGCCGTGTACCTCCGTCTCGCCGCTGTCCGGCACAAATTCCAGAATATCATCCACGCCGCAGTTTAGTGCCTTGCAGATGCTTTCAATCGTTTCTAAGGATACATAGCCGTTTCGTTTCATCCGGGGAATAATATTGGATGAAAAACCGGCCTGCTGCTGAAGCTTCGTTGTGGTCATGTCCCTCTCAATGAGCAGATGGAACAGCCTTTTATAACTAACAGCCATATCACACCTCCGTGTGTGTTCTCAATCACGTTTGAAAATATTATATCACGAAAATGTGACCTTTTCAATATTGACCGGCCCTCTCGCGGAAATTTTCTGTGGGAGGGCTTATTTTTTTGCTTTTTTTCGGCCAATATGCCCATTTCCGTCCAGATAGGTCTACGAAAAGAAAATTTCAAAAA
>CAVIFH010000186.1:0-4695 GCA_963641615.1 bacterium
GAGGCATCCATAACCTTTGTCTCACAGAATGTATATACGGCAGAGTCAATTACCTGCTTCCATGCAGCTGAGAAAATGGTTTCGTCCAGATAGTACCTGACCGTGGTGCCGTCCATCAGCTGCGTATCCGGCGTAAGCATCCATGTCTGTCCGTCTAAAACGGAGGATGCTTTCTCGAGTATCCCGCGAATCTCTTCAGAATCAGCCGCCGTGCCGTAGCAAGCTTCTTTCGGCTGCGGCGCAACCAGATCTGAATCATTTAAGCTGTATTTCTTCGGAATCGTCACGACCTCCGACAGGATGTCGCTTACCGCATTTGCGACATACTGGTTGAATCTGCTGCCGAGATTCAGCTGCGTCTCCGCAGCGCATGTGGGAGCCGCAAAGGATAGGGAAAGTGCCGCTGCCGTGAGCGCAAATGCGGCCCGTCTGATAAACTTTTTATTTCTTCCGTTTTTCATGGCATTTCCCTCATGCAATCACGCCGCCGCAGATCACGTTCAAAAGATCATCCGTCGGTTTTACCTTCCAGTGGCCCTCGCTGTAGACAAGCTGAAGCGTCAGGCTTGTCTGTTTCTCACCATTTTCCTGCTCCAGCGCCTGCTGAAGTGCTTTCTGAAGCGCCGACTGAATCAGCTCATCGCGGATATTCCCGTCCTCACCATAGGCCGATTCCGATGCTTTCGCCTCAGCAGAAAGCAGAGGTGCATACATCTCTTTCGCGTTGGCAAGAACAGCCTCCAGATCCATTGTCCGGAAAAGGACATTCTGAGCCAGTCCGTCCTCGGCAGCATAGGGGGCACCCGAAAGCTCATAGGAGCAGCTGTCCCGGTATGCATCCCACAGCAGCTTTGCGTTATCCCCCAGGCTGTCAAGGCCAAAATCCGGCGTCCCGACCAGCTGCTCAGAGGCTGTTTCATAGTCACCGGTGCAAATGGAATTCAGCAGCGTTTTCGTGCAGCTTTCCGCCTCGGCCGGGATTCGCAAGAGATACGGCAGCCGGTCAAGCGACAGCAGTACCCCCGCAAGCGTCACCATGCCCACAGCCGCGCTGAGGAAAATAAAGAAACACGATAAAAAACGCATTGGCCTTCTCATGGAATGCCTCCCATAGCTCACGCAAATATCACAGCTCCGGTACAGGGCAGGGCACACCTGTACGGCTGCTTTTACTCTGAAACAGAATACCACATTTCTTAATTATTCGCAATACAAAAAGGAATGGCTGCCCCGATTTTGCGAGGCAGCCAGCTATTACAGCTTGCTGTATTCTACAGCTGTTTTTGCGGTCAGGCGGGCGTTGTTGTATACCAGCTGAATATTGGATGCCAGGCTGTCGCCGCCGGTAATTTCCGCAACCCGCGCAAGGAGAAATGGGGTCGTTTCCTTGCCTTTGATTCCCTGCTGTCTGCTTTCGGCAATGGCCTGGTCGATTGCGGCATCGATTCTCTCCTTCGGCATGGAGTACTCCTCCGGGATCGGATTTGTTACCAGCATGCCGCCGCCCAGCGCCATATCATTCTGTGCCTTAAACATCTTGGCAAGCTCCGCAGGAGAATCCACCTGGTAGTCCACGGAGAAGCCGGAAGTTCTGGTGTAGAAAGCGGGCAGCTCGTTTGTCTGATATCCCAGCACAGGAACGCCCTTCGTCTCCAGATATTCCAGCGTCAGGCCCAGATCCAGAATTGACTTTGCCCCGGCGCACACCACCATTACCGGCGTACGGGCCAGCTCCTCCAGATCGGCAGAAATATCCATTGTTGTCTCCGCGCCCCGGTGTACACCGCCGATTCCGCCTGTCGCGAAAAAGCGGATTCCCGCCATATGGGCAATCATCATGGTGGTCGTGACCGTCGTCGCCCCGTCCTCCCCTTTTGCGCACAGCGCGGCAAGGTCCCGGCGGGAGGCCTTGTGGATGGCACGTCCCTTTTTCCCGAAATATTCGATTTCCTCCGCGGTCAGTCCCGCCTTCAGCCGCCCGCCAATAATGGCAATCGTCGCGGGAACCGCCCCATTTTCCCGGACGATTCGCTCCACATTCAGTGCCGTTTCCACATTCTGCGGATAGGGCATTCCATGGGAGATAATGGTAGACTCCAGTGCCACGACGGGTTTCCCCGCGGCAAGAGCCTCTGCGACCTCAGGCTTTACATCCAGATACTGATTCATTTTTTATCGTTCCCTTCTGAAAAGAAATATATTGCAATCATGCCTGATTCATCCGGCTCCGCAGCGCGGAAACGGACATAGCAGGATTGATGGTTTCCTTACTTTCCATTGCGATGGATCCCGCGGCCAGGCTTGCCAGCGCCGTCTGCCTTAAATCCATTCCCTGCAGATAGGCCCAGGCAATTGCCGCCATGGCAGCATCCCCGCACCCGGTCGTGCTCACCATATTGCCCGCAAGATTCGGCAGGATAAGTCGCTCCCCGCCCATTGCGGCATATACGCCATCCGCCCCCATGGAAATGAACAGGCGGTGCACTCCCCTGTCAAGCAGCACATCCACTGCCTTCTCCAAGTCCTCCCGTGTGCGAATTTGTACCCCGGAGAGCATTTCCGCTTCCATGCGGTTGGGCTTGAGGGTGTGAATCTTATCGAGAATGCCGGAGAGCTTTCCGGCTTTTCCGGTTGAAACCGGGTCAATAAAAAGAGGCACCGTGCAGTTATTCGCAAGGAAACGGAGGCTCTCCTCCGGCAGATTTGCATCCGCCACAACCAGCTGCGCGTTTTGCAGCAAGGGCATCTGCGAAGCAAGATAAGCAGGCGTGATCCGGCTGCAAATCTCCATATCCGATACCGCAAGGGCCATCTCCCCCCGCTCATCCGTGAGATAGAGATAGGTAGATGTGGTGCCGCCCGGCACATGCAGCGCGTGGCTCAGGTCAATTCCAAGCTCCGAGCAGGATGCCGCAATCCGCTCTCCGTTTGCATCGTCCGCATAGGCGCTCAGCAAATGCACCTCTACATCCAGCAGCGCCAGATTGTGGGCAATGTTTCGCCCGACGCCCCCCATACTGATGGAGACCTTGCCCGGATTTGAGTCCTGCATCACCGGCGGCAAAAAGGGTCTGCCCCCGATATCCACATTTGCGCCCCCAACGACGGCAGCATAGCTTCCGCTGCGAAGGACGTAGCCGCGTCCGGCAATGCAGCCCTTTTTCATCAGATTGGAGATATGTACCGCCACACTGGAGCGGGTAATTCCAAGCTTTTCCGCAATTTCCTGCTGAGAGATGAGCGGATTCCCCTCAATCAGCTGCAGCACCTGCCGCTCCCGCTGTGTCATAGGCAGCCCCCTAAATATCTGTATTGTTTGATAAACACATGCTTATTATACTGTGCCGCTGCCCATTGTCAACCGATATTACGGATTTTTATATTCTCCCGGCTTGACATTTCCGGCAGAGTGTGCTAAGTTTTGGCATGTAAAGCGTTGATGAAGATATACCGCCCGGGTAAGATTCTCAGAGAGGAAGCCGCTTTGCTGGAAGGCTTCTGTACCACTGCCGGGGACGGGCACCACTTCGGAGCCGTAGGCCGGAAATGGCCTGCCGGGTACGCCCGTTATTGCGTCAATGAGTGGCAGCATGCTTGCTGCAACCAGGGTGGAACCGTGGAATGCTTGTCATCCCACCCCTGATTTTTCAGGGGCGGGTTTTTTTCGCCCCAAAATAAAAGGAGGGTATACCCATGAACGAAGAAAATCTTTACACCTTTGAGAATCCGGAATACCGCAAGCTGTACTGGCATTCCTGCTCTCACATCATGGCGCAGGCCGTAAAGCGCCTGTGGCCGGAAATCCAGCTGGCGATCGGCCCCGCCATTGACGAGGGCTGGTACTACGACTTTGACGCCCCCTTCACCTTCACTCCGGAGCACATGGAGAAAATCGAAGCAGAAATGAAAAAGATCTGCAAGGAGCGTCTGCCCATCGTCCGCAGCGAAAAGCCCCGGGAAGATGCCATCCGCTACATGCAGGAGAAAAACGAACCCTACAAGGTCGAGCTGATTGAGGATCTGCCTGAGGACGCCGTTATCTCCTTCTACACTCAGGGAGAATTTACAGACCTTTGCGCCGGGCCTCACCTTGACCATACCGGCCGTGTGAAGGGCAACGCGATCAAGCTGCTCACCACCTGCGGTGCCTACTGGCGCGGCGACTCCAAGCGCAAAATGCTGCAGCGCATCTATGGCATTGCCTTCCCCAAGAAAGAGGAGCTGGATGCCTATCTGCAGCGCATTGAAGAGGCAAAGAAGCGCGACCACCGCAAGCTGGGCAAGGAATTAGGCCTGTTCATGCTCACCGACTATGGCCCCGGCTTCCCCTTCTTCCTGCCGAAGGGCATGGTCCTGCGCAACAACCTGATTGACTACTGGCGTCAGGTTCACAAGAAATACGGCTATGTAGAGGTCTCTACGCCAATGATTCTGAACCGCACCCTGTGGGAGCAGTCCGGCCACTGGGATCACTACAAGAACAACATGTACACCACCGTCATCGACGAGCAGGACTTCGCCATCAAGCCCATGAACTGCCCCGGCGGCATGCTGGTATACGCCTCCGAGCCCCACTCCTATCGTGACCTTCCTCTGCGTGTGGGCGAGCTGGGTCTGGTACACCGGCATGAGCTCTCCGGCGCACTGCATGGTCTGTTCCGCGTGCGCTGCTTTACCCAGGACGATGCCCACATC
>CAVIFH010000187.1:0-4695 GCA_963641615.1 bacterium
AACGTATCCCATGAACTGAAGACACCTCTGCAGTCTATTTCCGGCTACTCCGAGCTCCTGATGCGGGATATGGCGAGGAAGGAAGATGTCCAGCCCTTTGCCCAGCGCATCTACAGCGAGACCCAGCGCCTGATTCAGCTGGTTGAGGATATCATCAATCTGTCGCAGCTGGATGAGGGAAGCGGCTACCAGTGGACGTCAGTTGACCTTTATTCCATCGCTTCTGAGGTCACGGAGAGCCTCGAGCATTTTGCGTGTGAGAAAAAAGTCCAAATTCATCTGGAAGGCGGGCACGCGCAGATGCTGGGTGTTCCGGATTTGCTGCGGGGGATCGTGTATAATCTGTGTGATAACGCGATCAAGTACAATAAGCCGGGCGGAATGGTGGATGTATCCGTCACGAAGCATGATGATGGGGTTTCGCTTACGGTGAAGGACGACGGCATCGGCATCCCGGAAGAGGATCAGGACCGTATTTTCGAGCGCTTCTACCGGGTTGACAAGAGTCACTCCAAGGAGGTCGGTGGAACGGGCCTTGGCCTCTCTATTGTCAAGCACGCGGCGATGCTTCACAAGGCGGAAATCAAGGTTTCCAGCAGTGTGGGTGTCGGCACGGAGATTCAGGTGCATTTCCCAGTGTAAAATAAGAAAACCCGAGCCAATCGGATGTCGGCTTATGGCCCCTTCCGGTTGGCTTCTTGCTGTCTGCAGGCACTTTTTGATCAAAGAGAAAAGGGACGCAAATTGCGAATGGGTCGGAACAAAGATTAAAAATAAATTAAAAAATCAGTAAGAAACGGAGAATGCGGGACAAGAAAGGGGCGGCTTGTGCCTTCAAAAAATGAAAAATATTAAACAAATTGGCTCGTAAAAATGACAATATATTACAAAATGCAGCAATTTTCCACAGGAAATCCGAAGTTTAAAAATTCTTAAAAATTTACATTTTCTGTGATTCCTGTTGGAAAAGCCTTAAAAAATGCCATTGCAAAGTGCAAAAAAATATGTATAATGTAGATACCGATGCTGCAGACTGCAGCATCTGAAAGGAGTTGTACTCTATGAAGAAATCAGTATTTCAGAAAGTAATCTCTCTTCTACTTTGCGGAGTCCTGATTGCGGGTGTCGTGCCCCAGTGGCATGCACACGCAGAGGACGCAGGAGAAGCGAGTACAGAAGAGTCCGCTGCGCAGGAGGAAACGCAGACAGAAGAACCCTCCGTCTCCGGCCTGACGGAGGAAGAGCGGCAGGCTGTGCGCAGCCGCAGGATGGACAGCTGGATTTTCCCCCTCGATGAGGCATTTTACATGAACATCGTCGATTTTTCCGGCTGCGGCGGTACGCAGAGCAATGCGCTCTACAGTGCTGCGAACACCAATTGCACGGATGCATCTCACGCCTCTCTTGCCTATGGCAGTGCGGAGATGATCATAACAGGCACTGATAACGCAGATGTGTATGCGCCGGCTGCAGGCACGGTATATTACTCCGCTGTAAACGACGCGGTGTGGGGCAATGCTGCCGTTCTGGAGGTGCCGGTAGAGAACACCACGTATTCCTACTATATTTTGATGGGGGGCGTGGCATCTGACGGTACCATTTCCTCCGGAGAGAGTGTATCGGCCGGTACGAAAATCGGCTACGCCGGCGGAACCTTCCGCTTTGCAGCAGTGATGGATTACGGTACAATGGGAAAAATGATCGCATCCGATTTTTCCAACAATTTGGATTACTATGAGAGCCTCGGCTGGCTGCTGAGCGACACAGGGACAGGCATGATCTGCGTCAATCCCTCCGCGGGCACCGTTACCCAGTACTACAATTCTCTGGCGACGGCATTCGCCGGCCCAATTGCCTATTCCTTCCATACGGCTGATCCGGAGCCGGTAACTGAGCCCGCAACGGAACCAGAGACACAGCCGGAAACCATCCCAACGGAAGCTCCTACTGAGGCACCGACAGAAGCCCCCACGGATGCACCGACGGAGGCCCCCACCGAGGCACCTACGGAAGCGCCTACCGAGCCGGTTCACACCCACGTGTATGACCAGGCAGTTGCAAGTGATGCATATCTGGCGTCTCCTGCAAGCTGCACCAGTGCCGCACTGTATTACTACAGCTGCACCTGCGGCGCGGCAGGGACGGAGACCTTCTCCTATGGGGAGCCAACGGGGCACACATACTCCGATGCCTGGACATACGATGAAAACGGCCACTGGCACGGGGCCACCTGCGGCCATACAGAGCAGACGGATGGCTATGCGGCTCACACATGGGACGCAGGCACCATTACCGTCCAGCCGACCCACACCACAGCCGGTACCATCGTATATACATGCACCGTCTGCGGCTGCCAGAAGAGTGAAACCGTAAATCCCTCCGCGGAGCATGTATACGACCAGATGAACACAGATGCCCGCTACCTGAAGAGCGCTGCGACCTGCACATCCCCCGCCGAATACTACTACAGCTGCATCTGCGGAGAGGTCGGAACGGAAACCTTCACCTATGGGGAAGCCGCCGGTCACACCTATTCCGAAGCATGGTCCTACGATGAAACAAATCACTGGCACGCCGCGACCTGTGAGCACACCGGTGAAAAGGGCAGCGAAGGGCCGCACCGCTACGATGACGGCGTGATCACAAAGGATGCCGGTCACAACGTGGATGGTGAAAAGGTATATACCTGCCTTGACTGCGGCTACCAGAAAACCGAAGTACTCCCCGGCCAGCCCCACGAATATACGCAGGAGATCGCTGCGGACAAATATTTTGCATCTGCCGCAACCTGCACCACCCCTGCACTGTATTATAAGAGCTGTATCTGCGGAGAGGCCGGAACGGAAACCTTTACCTATGGTCAGGCACTCGGGCACACCTTCTCCGATAAGTGGAGCTACAATGAGCTCCAGCATTGGAGAGCTGCAACCTGTGAGCACACCAGTGAAAAAATTCAGGTGGCAGACCACATCTGGAATCCCGGCGTAATTACGACCCAGCCCACCGCAACAACCAAGGGAATCATGACCTACACCTGCTCCGTATGCGGTGCGACCAAGACGGAAGATATTGAGCCTTCAACCCACGAGCACACCTTCTCAACGGCATGGCAGGGCAACACCACTTACCATTGGCACCCGGCAACCTGCGAGCACACCAATGTGGTCAGCGGACTTGGGGAGCACCAGTGGAACGACGGCGTCATCACAACATACCCGTCTCACACCGCTACCGGCGTAAAGCTCTATACCTGCTCCGTGTGCGGCATGACAAAGACGGAGACCATCAGCCAGACCCACACCTATAATCAGATGATTGCGTCCTCTGCTTACCTGGCAAGCAACGCCACCTGCACCAGCGCGGCAACCTATTATTACAGCTGCTCCTGCGGCGCAAAGGGAACATCCACCTTTACATATGGCTCAGCGCTGGGTCACACAGCCTCTTCCACATATGGAACGAACGAAAACTATCACTGGACTGTTTGTTCCCGCTGCAGCGCAAAGGGTGATCTTGTTGCCCATACCTATGACTCCAATGGCAAGTGTACCGTGTGCGGCTACTCCAAGACTGATGCCCATGTGCACACCAGCCATCTGACCCGCGTGGCAGCGAAGGCAGCCACCTGCACCACCGACGGCAACATTGCCTACTACATCTGCGACTGCGGCCTGTGGTTTACGGATGTGACCTGCACCACGCAGATCACGGATAAGCAGAGCGTTGTCACCGCGGCAACCGGCCATGTGGACAAGGACGGAAATGGACGCTGCGATGTGTGCAAGGAGCGTCTGGACAGCACCGTTGAGTATCAGGTCACAGAGGGCGGCGACACCACATGGCTGAATAACTCCAATGAGGGCATGGTATTCCGCTCCAATGCCGAGTATGCCAAGTTTGACCGGATCGAGGTAGACGGTGCCACCGTTACCTCTACCAATTACACCGTAAGCGAAGGCTCCACTGTGATTGAGCTCAGCGCAACCTATCTAAAGCGCCTGAGCCTCGGAAAGCACACCCTGTCCATCGTCTCCAAGGACGGCAAGGCAAGTACCTCCTTCACCATTAAGCAGGGCGCATCCTCCTCCAGCGGAAACGGAATATGGGGATTTGTCCTGATCATGACGGTAATCGTTGCAATCGCCATTCCGGTCACATTCGGTGTGCTGTACTACCGCAAGCGGACGGGAAGCTACGAGGATTAAGCTTTCACTTTAAGCCCGCATTAGAGGCAGCAACCGCATATATAGGCCCACGGCAGTTCCGGATACTAAAGTCCTGCTGCCGTGGGCCTTTTTTTGTTCGTGCTTAAGTGGGGCACTGCCACAGGCCGCTTTTGCGAAAAATTCCCGAAGGCCTTCGCCTCCGGGAATTTTCATCATTATTCAGGATTTCTTATCTTCGAAAACAATCAGCAATTTCCTGCCGGGTTACATCAGCGGCTCCATGCCAAGAACCGGGTGGCCCTTCTCTGTCAGCCAGTTCAGCAGCTCCTCGCCATCGGTGGTTACGGTCTCATCGGCAATCATATCAGAGAAGTTGTCAATGCCATACAGCTCTTTAGCCGTCTTATTCAGGCGCTCTGCCACGTCATCCTTCAGCTCCTTGGGCATCCACACAATACGCTCAATGCCGCCCTCTGCGGAGATGAACTTCTTGGACGCAATGAAGTGACGGCCGTGCCCCATATAGCCT